>CAMDKN010000020.1 GCA_945901035.1 Gulosibacter massiliensis
ACCGCGCGACAGTGGAACGCGTCGCTGGTTTGATTACCGGCGCCGAGTGGAAGCGTCGGCAGGGCGCGATTGGGCCACGAATCACTCGGATGGCGTTCGGCCGAGAGCGACGTCTGCCCATCACGATGCGCCTTACCCCGGGCTTAGGCTAAAGGAATGTCCACCGAGGCCCAGAAGCGAGTGCGAACTCGCCATTTCGCTCAGGCCAAACTCAACGGGCACCCCATCACGGGGCTCACGTCGTATGACTTTCTCACCGCGCAGATTTTCGACGAAGCGGGTATTGATTTCTTGTTGGTCGGCGACAGCGCCGCCAACGTCGTGTTTGGCTACGATTCGACGGTCAGCGTCACCGTCGACGAACTTCTGCCGCTGGTACGCGGCGTCGTCCGCGGCGCACGCCGGGCTTTAGTGGTTGCGGATCTGCCGTTCGGTTCGTATGAAAACAATCCCGACCAGGCGCTTGATACCGCCATTCGATTCATGAAGGAAGCCGGAGCACACGCGGTGAAACTCGAGGGCGGTGTGCGCGTCGAAGAGCACATCGCGCGAATTGTTGGCGCGGGAGTCCCCGTTATGGCCCACATCGGTTTCACACCACAGAGCGAACACGGCCTTGGCGGCCACGTCGTCCAGGGACGCGGCAACGATGCCGACAATGTGATGAACGACGCACGCGCGATCGAGCGGGCGGGAGCCTTCGCCGTCATCGTAGAAATGGTTCCCCGCGAGGTCGCCGCACGAATCGCCGCAGAACTGACGATTCCGGTGATCGGAATCGGTGCCGGAAACGGTGTCGACGGACAGATTCTCGTGTGGACCGATCTCGCCGGCCTTGGTTCGGGGCGAGTCCCTAAATTCGTCAAGGAATACGCCCAACTTCGAGACACCCTGTCGGCTGCGGTGACCGCATGGGCAGCCGATGTGGTGACGCGAACGGTCCCGGACGACGAACACTCGTTCACCGACTAGTTAGTTGGGCGACTCTTCGCCCTCCTCTTCATCGCGCCACGCTTGCGCGCGCTCGGCGGCAATCTGTGGGGCGCGCTCGGCATCAGCTCGGGAATCGAACGGGCCATCACGATCACTGCCCAACGATTGAGGGCCTTCTTCGACCTCGCCCGTCCGATGGTTGTACCACCACGCCATGATGTGCCTCTCGGTAGGATGTAAAAGCCCGTGTGGGCACTTTTAGCTCACGGAGACAATAATGACACACACAATTGGTATCGACATCGGTGGCACCGGCATGAAAGCCGCGATCGTCGATGTCGACAGTGGTGAACTTGTTGGCGAGAAAATCAAGTTGGGAACGCCCGACGGTGCAAAACCCGACGACGTCGCTCGCGTCTGCCGAGAACTCGTCGAACAACTTGACCCGAACGGAAACCTGCCCGTCGGCGTCTGTTTCCCCGCCGTTATCATCAACGAGGTGGCGTTTTCTGCGTCCAACGTTGATACGTCCTGGATCGGACTCAACGTGGGCAATCTGCTCGAGGGAGTTCTCGGTCGTCCGGTTCACGTCGTCAACGATGCCGACGCGGCGGGATTCGCCGAGTACAAATTCGGAGCCGCCAAAGATGTGTCGGGGTTAGTTCTCGTCACCACACTCGGCACCGGTATCGGTTCCGCACTGATCTACAACGGCGTGCTCGTCCCCAACTCCGAATTGGGTCACATCAACCTGCCGGGGCATCGACACAACACGGCGGAAATGCTCGCCGCCAACGTGGTGCGCGTTCGAAAAGGACTGACCTGGAAGCGCTGGGCAGAACATTTGCAGTTGTTCTATTCGACTCTCGAACGACTCTTCTCCCCCGACCTTTTTGTCGTCGGCGGCGGAGTCTCGAAGGACTACGACGAGTTTCTCCCGCTACTGTCCCTGCGCACGCCCATCGTTCCCGCTCAGCACTTCAACGATGCCGGAATCTTGGGCGCCGCCGCGCTCGCTCCGTTCGCGCGTTAAAGCGAAGAAGTGCGAGGGGCCGGCCGATACGCCGGGTTCTGTCGTGGACGGTCATCTATCTCGACGCCGCGTTACCGCGGAGTTCTAGCAACCTACCCGATGCCTCGGCGAGCAGCGTCAATGGCATCTGTCTGGTCTTGCTCCGGACGAGGTTTACCAAGCAAAGCCGGTCACCCGACCTCCTGGTGGTCTCTTACACCACCGTTTCACCCTTACCCTTGCGGGCGGTCTATTCTCTGTGGCACTGTCTCGCGGGTTACCCCGGGTGGGTGTTACCCACCATCCTGCTCTGTGGAGCCCGGACGTTCCTCGGCACCTTTCGGTGACGCGACCGCCTGGCCGACCCTCTCGCTTGTCCATCGTAGCGATTAGCCGAAGGAATCGCGCCGGTCCATCGATTCGTTTGCCACGGCGTCGGCACGCGAGTTGAATTCGCGCGCAATCCACTCGAACGTCACGTCGGTACCCGCGATGATCGAATGGGCCTCGCGCGCAAGGTCGCGCATGTCCGGGTGTTTGATTTTCCACCGGCCCGACATCTGCTCGACGACGAGTTTTGAGTCCATTCGCACATGAATTGGCGCGACGGGGTCTAATTGCCGAGCCTTTCGGAGCCCGCCGACGAGGCCGGAATACTCGGCCACGTTGTTGGTGGCGATTCCCACGAAAACACCGACCTCGGCGAGAATCTCACCCGTGTCAGCGTCGATGACGACCGCTCCGCCCGCAGCAACCCCCGGGTTTCCGCGCGATCCACCGTCGGCCTCAACGATGAAGCGGGTCACAGCCCGGACTCCGCCGTTCGAATCAGGATGGCGTTACTGTCGGGACACATCAGAACTTCGTCGGGGTCGGCTGCGCGGACATCCTGGATTTGGCCCGCGGTGAGCGTGACACTGCTGGCCGAGGTGACGCCACGGTGAAGATGCGAAGCGCCGACGCCGTACCGGGCTCGTTGCCGTTCGTACAACTCGATGAAGTCTGTTGGAAGCCCCGAAACGATCGCTTCGCGCGCAGTGACGATATCCGCCTGTCGACGCCGTGACGCGTCGATGTCCGCACGAATCGCGTCGTGACGAGCCGCCCTCGACTCGTGGAACGAATCTCGGGCGATTTTGAGCGCGTTCCACGCACCCTGGACCTCATCGCGCTCTTCCAGCGCTTTGAGTTCCTGGTCCTCCAGCATTTCGATCCGCAAGGTCAACGACGCAATTTCGTTCTCGAGCGAGGTCAATTCCTTGGAATCCGTGGACGCCTTCTCGCGCGCTCGGTCCTTGTCGATTCGCGCCGCAGCCACCGCGATGTCCGATTCCAGGTGGGCGCACTGGCGATCCAGATCGTCAAACCGGTCAGCCCATTCTTCGCATTCGCGCACCAGCCGCTGGTACTCGACGTCGTTGTCCAGAGCCGCCACTTCGTTTTCCGCATCGGAGACGGTTCGCGAAATCATGAGGTCTTCGGTGTCCAGCGCCAACACGTCGAGCAAACGAACCTGAATCTCGGGCGGAACCCGAAGTGCCATCACTGCACCACCGAGAACGTCCACGGGTCGGTGTTGATGTGGGACACCGTGACGTCGAGTCCGGGAGCGAATTCACGGATTTCCGCTGCGGCCTGGTCGAGCCACAACCATTCAGCCGCCCAGTGAGAGATGTCGATGAGCGCCGTGTCATTGTCCAACCGCGCCTGTTCGCGAAACTCCGACGCGGGGTGATGACGCAGGTCGCTGGTGACAAAGACATCCGAACCTCGGACCAACGGATTCGACAACAGCGAGTCCCCCGCTCCGGCACACACCGACACGGTCGAGATGCTTCGCGCGAAGTCTCCGGAAACCCGCACTCCGCCCGCGGTGGAGGGCAACACCGCACCAATCGACCGCGCAAAGTCCCCCAGCGTCTGTGGTGTCACACTGCCAACAATCCCAAGACCCCCGCCGAGCACGTTCGCGACCAGCGGTTCGGTGTTCGTCAGTCCCAGAGCCGACGCGAGAGTGGCGCTCGTCCCGGTCGGAACCCGATCGCCGTTCGTGTGGACGGCAAACAGCGCACAGTGAGCACGAATCAACCGCGCGAGTAGGTCGCCCTTGTAGCGGTCTTCCGCAATCGTCATGAGCCCGCGCAACAACAGTGGGTGATGCGCGATGAGAACGTCGTGGCCACCGTCGATCGCTTCGGACACCGTCTCGTGGGTGACATCGACGACCAGTAGCGCAGAGGTGACGGAACGATCCAACGACCCCGTCACGAGACCGGAATTGTCCCAGTCTTCTTGACCGGACAGAGGCCACTGACTGTCCATGAGCGAGCTCAGTTCTCGCACGGTAATCGCCATTGTGTTGGTCAGTCTGTGCGAGTCGAACGACGGGAACCAACAGCGGACACCAACAGGGAACACACAAACGACACGATCGCGATCGCCGACGGCACGACCAACGCGGTCGCCCCCGTGAGTCCGAGGCTGGCCGCGACGGGAGCGATGGATTCGTTGTACAACGGTTCAAGTCCGGGCACCGCCCAGAGTGTGAGTGCGAGTCCCACGAGTGTCAGCGCCGAGGCGAGCACCGTGTTGACGACCTTCGCGCCGTTGCGCAGACCGCGGCGCGAGGCGATGGACGCTCCGGCCATCAGACCGACGATGGACATTGCGGGAATCGACAGGAATGCTGCTCCGGGAAGCAACTCGCCGAGATCGGGAAGTACGCCGAGAGCGTCGAGGGCGAAAACCGTGAGCGGAAGAACCAACACGAGTAACCGCACCCACACGTGCGGTGAGTCCGCGTCACCTCGAACCGTCACCATGGACAGCGTGCGGCCAACCAACGCGGCGAGGAATAGAACGGGGACCGCGAAAACGACCACACCGAAGATAAAAGCGAGGTCGACACTCGCGGCGACGACATGCAGCGCTGGGTTTGACCCGATGAAAAGCGAACCCTGGTTGTCACGCCCCATTCCTGCCAGCAACACCCACGCGGCGAAGGCGATTCCGATACCGAGACCGACATACAGCCACAGACCGTGAAGCCGCTGTGCGTCTCGCCGAACCACCGTGGCCGCGCCGGTTTCGACCGCCGCCAAGACCAGGATCACGATCGGAATGATTCCGGTCGCCAATATCAAATTGTCCGCATTCACCGGTGTTTCGCTGTTGAGGTTCGACACGACGGCGATGTTGGTGAGAATGACGATGGCCGGCCCGACAATGATGAATCCGGTCAGAAGCAGCATTGTGCCCCGAAAGAGCCGCCTCGGTAGAGCCGCGAGGCCAAATCCCGCCGCGACGAGCGCCGAGACAACGAGGACGGTGAGGTGGGCGTTCGGCGCCGCGGCAGCGATTGCAGACGCAACCCCCGGGATTGAGGCGAGTTGGAGCCCGACACCCTGCGTCGTCTGTTGAAGCACGCTGAAGAACCCCACGAGGGCGAACGCGGCGAGTACCGTGACGTGAACCACGCCACTCGCCGACCCGAGGACGCGACCGAGAGCGGCGGTCCACGACAAACCGTGGCGCGCTGCGGTGGAACGCGCGAGGAGAACCAGCGGCACGATCGACACAATCGCGACGAGCAACACGGCGACTCCCGACGCTCCGAGGAGCGAATCAACCAATTCCGGTGCGGGTGCCCCGAATGCCGTAAACACCGCCGACGAAATGGGGACGACCCCAGCCACTATCGAGGAGAGTGCGATAACCGCGGCCCAACCCCGATAACGACCGTTCGGCGCCTGTTCGGCAGTATCCGCCCCACTCTCAACTCTCACCGGCGAAGCGGGCGCTGCGGGCGAGGTGACCGCGGCACCACCGACAACGGGAACCGGTGAGGTGGATTCGGCGGAGGTATCGTCATTCACCGGTACGGCTGGCGCGTCGCCGAGGGCAAAGTCGGCGATTTCCGGGTCGACATCCGCATACCGCGCCTTTAGTTCGTCCAGTAGCGGCTGTGCCTCGCGGGGATTAGCGGTCCGAAGGGTAGCCAGAAAACTGCGGGCGGTTCGCAAATCGTCCTCGCGCAACGTCATCTGCGAGTCGAGCAGTGCGATTTGCTCGGAACTGGACATCTCTTGTGCTTCGGCGAACGCCCCGGCGATTTCTTCTTCGGTCATGGATCGGCGGGTGGGCACGACCAGTCTCGCAGGCGGTTCCGGTTCTCGGAGACTCGGCTGTCCCGTTTCCACCGGCGGAAAAAAGTTAACGTCCGCGGCGGACGGAAGTGGAGTGCTGCCGACGGAGGGTAACACGGGCAGGAAATCGTCGTTTTCCGGGGTGGCGGCGACAAACGACGACCGTCGAGGCCGACCGAAGAAATTCTTCTCTTTGTCACTATCCGAAGCCATAGTTACACCTTAACGGGATTACTCGGTGGAATTGGGGATTTTCGCGCCACGACGTGGCATCGTCGCCACAACGACCCCGGTGACGAGCAACGCGACGCCCATCCACCCGACAGCGGGAAGTGTCTCGCCGAGGATGACAACCGCGAGAATGGTGGCAAACACGGGTTCCAACAGCGTGACGAGCGTGACGAGCGACGCACTCGCGCGTGTCAGTGCAAAACCGAACAACAAATACGCCAGGACCAGCGGACCCACCGCGAGATAGACACCGCGCCCAAGGTTGGATGGGTCCGTTACTAGAGGCCCGCCCGTGAACGCGAGCACGACCAGAAGCGGTAGGGCTCCGGCGCCGAAAACGGCACCCATCGAGCCACGAAACGAGGCCCCAGCAGCGATTACCCTCGAACCCGCGACCGAATACAGCGCATAGGCGATACCCGCGAGAAGTGCGAGCAACACCCCCGATAACCCGACGATGGTTTCACCGCCTCGGGCGAAACCGACAAACAGCAATCCGGTCACGGCTATTCCTAGCGCAACAAACCACCGCTTTGCGGGCTTTCGTTTCGTGGCAATCCACTCGATCACACCGGCGAAGAGTGGTCCCGATCCCAGCGCGACCGTGTTTCCCACGGCGACACCCGCGTCCTGCATCCCGGCGTAGAACGCGAGAGGATAAACGAAAACTCCGATGCCACCGAGAAGAATCCACCGCCGGGCGGCCGGAATTGCGAGAGCGCGACGCACCGCGGTCCAACACATCACAGCCAACAGAATTCCCCCGACACCCATGGTGAACGAGCCAATCGCAAACGTCGATACAGCCGGCGTCATTCCGGCGGCGACGACTCCCGTGGTACCCCACATCAAACACGACACCACAAGAGCGACAAGTGCGGAGGCTGACATTTAGCCCATCGTACGGCTAATGGTCGCGACCAAAGCCGGTCGCAACGGGTGTTGGTCGTCGATTCCGCACGAGGTGGATGCGAAGTCTTCCGCTCGCGACGTTGTGCGCAGACGTTGCAGCTCCACCGATTCCGCGTCATCCGGAACATCGAAGTACATCGCGGCTTCAATCACCGCCAGCAACGCGGTGGGGACGACCGCACTCTCGGCTAGAGCGGCCGCGGGCGCGATCAATCGTTCGTGGCGCGACAGTTTGCGAAGCGGTTGACGCCCAACTCGCTCGAGTTCGTCGTTGAGTTCGGGGTTTCGAAATCGTTCGAGTGTTCTCGCCGCGTACCGTTGCTGCTCGGCGGGATCCCCACCGTGACGAGCGACAAGCATCTGCGCCGTTTCCGCGAGAACAGCGTTCACCACGGTCGCCACACCGTCGTCCGCTAGGGCTTCCGCAATCCGACTAAATCCCGCTCGGAGACCCAGATAGGCGATCGACGCGTGCCCCGTATTCACGGTGAACAATTTTCGATCGATGTAGGGGCCGAGATCATCGACAAAGTGAGCGCCAGACAAAACCGGCGGATGGTCGCCGAAGGGCGTTCGGTCCACCACCCATTCGCTGAAATCTTCGACCGTGACATCGAGCCCGGCATCACCAGCCTGCAACGGGATTATTCGGTCGACAGCGGTGTTCGCGAACCGTGACCGGTCGAGTTGGTCGGCCGTCGCATGGAGGGCCACAAACGCCCGCAGAGTATCCGACGCTCCAATCGCGTTCTCGCAGGCCATCACCGCGAGCGGGTCGGGGACCGACCGGGCGGCGAGACCCCGCGCAATCAACGGAGCAACAAATTCGAGGATTCGCGGCCCAACCGCCGTGGTTACGACATCCGCGCCGGCGATGGCCGACACCACGGCGTCGGGGTCGCTGCGCGAATTGATTCCCGAAAAGTTCGTGACGGTGTGAACCCGACCCTCGACGCCGGTTTCGAACACCCGATAGGACGCGGCGGCGTTGAGGGCGTCGATCAGACTGTCGTCGACATCGACGAATGTGACCCGATGCCCGGCCTGGTGAAGCGCAAGTCCAATGAAACCGCGCCCGATGTTTCCGGCGCCGAAGTGGACCGCAGTCATGAGGCGCTAAGCCCCAGCCTGTCTAACACTTGGTAGGGGGACGAAGCCTTCTGGAGGTCATCCACCGCGGACAAATCGCTAAAAACGAGGGCGATGGCACCGAGGACCTCGAGGTGGCTATCGCCTTTGCCCGCAATTCCGATCACAAAACGCACCGGATGCCCACCCCAGTCGATGTCGTGGTCATACCGCACGACCGCGACCGCGGAGCGATGCACCTCGTCTTTGGATTCGTTGGTTCCGTGGGGAATTGCCAACAGATTCCCCATATATGTGGAGACCGAGGATTCACGCGCGAACATGGCGGTGACATAATCCGTCGTCACCGAACCGGTGGAGACAAGCAGCTCCCCCACTTCGGCAATTGCTTCGTCTCGGGTCGTTGCCGTCCCGTGAAGCCGGATGCTGTCCGCAGCCAATACGTTCATCGCATGAATCCTCGGTCGTCGCTAACCTAAGCCCGTTGAGCCCGAAGGATTTCAACGACCTCGTCATACTTCGGTGTTGCCATAAAGTTCTCGACAGTGATGTGAACAGCGTCGGGGGCCGTGTGGCGTGCCCGATCTGTCAGACCAGAGTGAGTTATGACGAACTCCGCGTCAGTCGCCAAGTCGGCAACAGCCTTGTTGACAACGGTGACATCGGTGATACCGGCGGCCTTCAGTTTGGTGCGAAGGAGCGTTGCCCCCATCGCGCTGGAGCCCATCCCGGCGTCGCACGCAAAGATAACGAGTTGTGTGAGGTTAGCTGACATGGATTATCCCTTGTTTGCCTTCGACTTTGCCTGAGCGGAAGCGAGTTCGCCACCCTCAGCTTCAATGTCACCCTTACGCGTCGCACGGACAACGATGCCCGCAATCAAGAACGACACCGTTGCCGACAGGATGACCGAAAGGATCACACCGACGTACGCGGTTGTGGGCGTCTGAATGAGCACAGCGAAGATCGAGCCAGGCGAGGCAGGGGCGCGGAGGCCACCACCGAGAACAAGGTTCGTTGCAACTCCCGTTGCGCCACCCGCGATGACGGCGACGATGAGTGCCGGCTTCATGAGGACGTAGGGGAAGTACACTTCGTGGATTCCACCGAGGAAGTGGATGATGATCGCTCCAGGAGCGGAGGCCTTCGAGATGCCAACACCAAAGACGGCGAAGGCGAGAAGGATTCCGAGACCGGGGCCGGGGTTTGCTTCGAGCAGGAACAGGATCGACTGTCCGTCCTCCTTCGCGGCGATGGTTCCGAGCGGCGTCAAGACACCGTGGTTGATCGCGTTGTTGAGGAAGAGGATCTTCGCGGGCTCGATGAGGAGGCTCGCGAGCGGGATCAGTCCCGTGTCGATGAGTGCCTGGACGCCGGCGCCGAGGGCGTCAGAGACCGTGGTCACAACCGGAGAAATTCCGAGGAATGCACCGATTGCGAGCAATCCACCGACGATACCGGCCGAGAAGTTGTCGACGAGCATTTCGAAGCCGGCACGAATCTTGCCCGCCCAAATTGCGTCAACCTTCTTGATGAGCCATCCACCGAGGGGTCCAACGATCATTGCGCCCATGAACATGGGGATCGAGGTTCCGACGATAACACCCATCGTTCCGATGACACCCACGACACCACCGCGGGCACCGTAGACGAGACGTCCACCGGTGTTTGCGATGAGCAACGGGAGCATGTACACGATCATGGGGCCGACCATCGCGAGGAAGTTCAGTCCACCCTCTTCGACGGGAGCACCAAGGCTGGGTACCCAACCGGTGGGGATGAAGAAGGCCGTGATGAGGCCCCAGGCGATGAATGCTGCGATGTTGGGCATAACCATGCCCGAGAGGAAGGATCCAAACTTCTGAACCCCTACTCGTAGCGATGACGAAGTCGTCATTGACTCGCTCCTTTTCTGTGTTTGAGTTGTGTTACTGAGTGAACGCACCGGACACCGCTGCTCTGGCCTCCGCTGAGTTCCTCGCCGAGAGGGCTCTCTCGGCAAGTTTGCGCGCTTCGACAAGCGTGAAACGCGAAATTTCTGCTCGCACATCGGCGAGTGCAATGGATGACATCGACAGTGACGTCACCCCAAGACCGATCAACACGACCGCCAACATCGGGTCGGCTGCGGCTTCACCACAGACCCCGACTGGCTTTCCCGATTGCTCGCCGGCCTGACCGACCTCACGAATCAGGCGCAAGACAGCGGGATTCCAGGGGTCTTGCAACTCGGAAACGCTTCCGAGCAGCCGATCCGCCGCGACCGTGTACTGGGTCAGGTCGTTCGTGCCGATCGAGACGAAATCGGCGACCTCCAGAATGCGATCCGCCAACAGTGCACTGGACGGAACCTCGATCATCACACCCGCCGTGGAGATACCAACCTCGCGGCACATTCCCACGAACATCTCGGTCTCGTCAACGGTTGCAATCATCGGCGCCATCACCCACACCTCGGCGGACGACGCGGCAGCGGCTCGGGAAATCGCGGTGAGCTGGTTCCGAAGGATTTCTTCGTGAGCAAAAAGGGCCCGAATTCCGCGGCGCCCCAGGGCCGGGTTCTCTTCGCCCTCATCGGTGAGGAAAGGCAGGGGCTTGTCGGCGCCCGCGTCGAGAACGCGAACGACGACCTTCTGTCCGCCGAATTGTTCGAACACGGCCGCATACTCTGCCTGTTGAACATCGACCGACGGTGCCGTTTCACTATCGAGAAACAAAAATTCGGTGCGAAAAAGTCCGATTCCTTCGGCGTGGGCGGCGACCGCTGCAACTGCAGACGTCGCAGAACCGATGTTGGCCAGCAGTGAAATCTTGTGGCCATCGGCAAGGATCCCGGGTCCGGCCGTCGTCGCACGCGCCGCTGCGCGGGCGTCCGCCTCAGCGAGCGCACTTTCGACGCGCTCAGCGGACGGGTGAACAACCAATTCGCCCTGACGGGCGTCCACCAGAACAGTGTCGCCGTCGACGAGAATTTCTGCGCCGTGCACTCCGACGATGGCCGGAAGTCCCTTCTCGCGGGCCAAAATCGCAGTGTGCGAGGTGGGTCCACCGTCGGTCGTCACGAGGGCTTGCACAATGTCGAAGTCGAGAAGAGCGGTGTCCGCTGGCGCCAAATCGCGGGCGACCAACACGAACGGCGTCGTCGACTGCGGGACACCAGGGGCAGAAACTCCCAAGATTCGGGCAATGACACGATTCGCGACATCACCCAAGTCGCCGGCGCGTTCCGCCATGTAACCACCGGCGGATTCCATAATCGCGGCAAACTCGGCGAACGCCTCAAAAACAGAACGCTCGGCCGTGGTGCCGGCCTCGATTCGGGTGGTGACATTTTTGAGCAACATGGTGTCGTCCGCCATCAATGCGAGAGCGTCGAGAACTTCTTTCGCGACCCCGCCTGCTACTTCGCCGCGTGCGCGCAGGTCTTTCGCTGTGGCGGACAGAGCTGTCGTCGCACGCGCGAGTTCGTCCGCCGGCGTCATGGCGCTCGGAGTTCGCGCTGGTTCGGGAAGTGGATCGGGCATTCGACGAACGGACCCGACCACCAGACCGCGGCCAACGCCGACGCCCGTCAAAGTTTTTTCGGTGTTGATCATGTCGCGTCGTGATCTGTTTCGAGGAAGGCGACCAGTGAATCGAGCACCGCATCGGCGTTGTCTCCCGAAGTGGTGAGAGTGACGGTGTCGCCCTGATTTATCGCCAGGGAAATAACCCCGAGAATGCTGCCCGCGGGTGCATCGCGACCATCCTTGTGGATCGTCACATCCAGTCCCGAGTCGTTGACGGCTTGGACGAAGAGGGCTGCGGGACGGGCGTGAAGCCCATGTCCCGACGCAATTGTTGCGGTGCGCGTTGTCATGATGATGAACTCCCTACAGATGAGGACTCGACGTTCGAATCCGAATGCCTTTCATCTTTCTGTAGAAACTTATGAATAGCCGCCAATGCGGACTCCGCACCGATGGCGCCGGTGACTCCTTCGGGGAGGACAACAAACCGAGATCCCTGAGCCGTAACCGAATCACACAAATCGGGGGTCGCAACATGGAAATTCACGGCGACAAGGTGTTCGACGCCAACGCGGAGCGCTTCGCCTGACGAGGGGGTGACGTCCCACTCGTAACCGGCTTCGGACGAGAGAACCGACAATCGTCGCGCGAGGAAGGTGCTCGACGCACCCGCAGCGCACACTACGACGATTTTCACCATCGGTTCCTCCTCGTTGA
>CAMDKN010000021.1 GCA_945901035.1 Gulosibacter massiliensis
CGCGGAACTTTTGCACGTTCCGACTCCGTTCAACGCCCGCCAGCGCTCGATCTTCCTCGCGGGCCTGGAACTCCTCAAGGCCCACCCGCACTATCGGCGTTTGCCCGCGTTCGACGGCCTCATCGCCAAACTGCGCGGAACCGACACCAACATCGCGACGGACGCCTTCGCGGTTGCGGTTGACCGCGACAACGCCACCGCGAACACTATCCAGGACGCGATCGATGACCAGGTGCGCATCGGTTTCCGATACGTCAACAATCAAGGCGAACCATCCGTTCGCGAGGTCGATCCATATCGCCAGCACATCAAAGGGGCACAACGCTACGTCAAGGGGTACTGCTACCAGGCGGGCGAGGTTCGCACCTTCAATCTGGACAGCATGGATTCGCTGATCGTCTCCGACACACCCATCGAGGTGAGGACCGTCGACCCGCTCGCGTTGACATCGGACTTGTTCAACGAGAGCGAGAACGACATCCACGTCGAGCTGGTCATCGATCCCGAGGCCATGTCGCTCATCGCGGGGTATCGTCGACCCGGCTACTCGCCCGTCATAACGCAGGGCAACGCGCGTCTCACCATTCCGTTTTCCCACTCGCACGTCGCCGTTCGCATGATCAGCGTTCTGTCCGGTATCGCCACCATCGTCGAGCCAGTCGAGGTGCGCGCGGATGTTGCCGCGTTTGCGCGTCGAGCCCTCGACGCGTATGCGCAAACGAGTTAGTCGGCGTTAGACTAAACCAACGACGCAAGGAGAAATTCACTATGGGAAACCTCACGGGTTGGCACTTCCTGATTCTGCTCGTCGTCATCCTTCTGATGTTTGGCGCTCCCAAGCTTCCCGGTTTGGCGAAAAGCCTCGCGGAATCACTCAAGATTTTCCGCAGTGGCATGGCGCCGTCCAAGGATGACGAGCCAAAAACCAAACCCAAATCCACCGAGTAACGATGGCGCGGAATACCGAGCGGCGGATGTCCCTCGGCCAACATCTCGTTGAGTTCCGCAAGCGTCTCGTCAAATCAGCGCTCGCGATCGCGGTCTTTTCGGTAGCCGGGTTCTTCGTGGCCGATTTCGTGTGGTCCCAACTTTCACTACCGCTGTTGACGGTCGCCGAGAACAACGAACGCATCGCGCAGATCAACTACACATCCATTTCCGAGGCATTCGACACCAAAATGGCCATCGCGCTGACCGTCGGAATCGTGTGCGCGAGTCCCGTCTGGTTGTGGCAGGTGTGGGCGTTCGTGACACCCGCGCTCGTGCGTCGCGAACGTCGCTACGCTCTCGGTTTTATCCTCACCGCCATTCCGCTGTTCCTGGCCGGCTGCACGATGGGGTGGTGGCTTTTCCCCCACGTCGTCGAGATCATGACCGGGTTTGCCCCGGACGGGTCCACCACGCTGCTGACGGCGAAGTATTACCTCGATTTCTCTATCAAATTCGTGCTCGCGATCGGTGTCGGTTTCGTTCTTCCCGTCTTTCTCGTCCTGTTGAACTTCACCGGGGTGCTCTCGGCCAAAGGGATTCTCGCGGGTTGGCGCTGGGCCGTCGTCGCCATCACCGCCTTCGCCGCCATCGCGACACCGGCGGCTGATGTGATTGCGATGTTCCTTCTCGCGATTCCCATGCTCGGACTGTACTTTCTCGCCGCGTTCATCGCCTGGATCAACGACAAGCGTCGTGCTCGGGCGTTGGCCAAGGCGTTGGCGTAGTGTCGGTCACTCTCGACGAATTCCGTCGCTCACAGCCGTTCCCGCTCGATGCGTTTCAGATCGCGGCGTGCGAGTCGCTCGACAAGGGTCGGGGCGTGCTCGTGGCGGCGCCGACCGGAGCCGGAAAAACAATCATCGCCGACTACGCCGTCTATCTGTCCCAGCAGACGATGACGGACAAGACGTTTTACACGACGCCCATGAAGGCGCTGTCGAACCAGAAGTTTCAAGACCTGCAGAAGATTTACGGCGAGGGTGAAGTCGGGCTTTTGACGGGGGACACGAGCATCAATCCGACCGCGCGAATCGTCATCATGACGACGGAGGTTCTTCGGAACATGCTGTACGCGTCGAGCGACCTGCTCCGGGACCTGCGCTTCGTCGTCATGGACGAAGTGCACTATCTCGCCGACAAGTTCCGCGGACCCGTGTGGGAAGAAGTGATTCTGCACCTCCCACACGACGTCGCGCTCGTTTCCCTGTCGGCGACCGTGTCCAACGCCGAAGAATTCGGCGAGTGGCTGGGCGCGGTTCGCGGCAAAACGGACATCATCGTTTCGGAGGATCGACCCGTTCCGCTTTTCCAGCACGTGTACGCCCGTGGAGAGCTCTACGAGTTGTTCGAACCGGGTGGCGAACACCAAAACCCGCCGCGCATCCACCGCGATGTTCAAGGGCTTGGTCGCGGACAACACCGTTTTGAGGGCGGGCAATCGGGTGGGCGTGGACGGAGGTTTGTTCCCCGCGAACGAATCCGCGAGCGCCGAACTGGTCCCGTCGACATCGCATCGGTGTTGGCCGACCACACCATGTTGCCCGCGATCTTCTTCATCTTCTCGCGCAAAGGGTGCGACAACGCGGTTCGGGATGTTCTCTTTTCGGGCGAGGTCCTGACGACTCCCGAAGAACGCGACGAGATTCATTCCGTGATCGAAGGGCGCACTTCCCATTTGTCGGGGGAGGACCTCGCGTCGCTCGGTTTCCACGAATGGGAAGATTCGCTGATGGCGGGGGTCGCCTCGCACCACGCCGGTCTGATTCCCGTGTTCAAAGAGATCGTCGAAGACCTGTTTCGCCGCAAACTGGTCAAGTTGGTGTTCGCCACTGAAACCCTCGCTCTGGGTATCAATATGCCGGCCCGGAGCGTCGTGCTCGAAAAGATGGACAAGTACAACGGCGAGTCCCGTGTGGCGATCACGCCGGGGGAATACACCCAATTGACGGGCCGCGCGGGGCGGCGCGGCATCGATGTCGAGGGTCATTCGGTGATTGTGTGGCGAGACGGCATGAACCCGCACGCGCTCGGCATGTTGGCCTCCCGTCGGTCCTACCCGCTGTATTCGAGTTTCGTACCCACCTACAACATGGCCGTCAACCTCATCGAACGTTACGGACGCAACGCGGCGCGCGAGATCCTCGAACAGTCCTTCGCCCAGTTCCAAGCGGACCGTGCCGTGGTCGACCTCGCGGTCACGGTTCGCAACAATCAAAAGTCGCTGGCCGAGTACGCGGCGGCGATGGCGTGCCACCTCGGAGACTTCCGCGAGTATTCCAAAATTCGCCGCGAACTCACCGACCTGGAGGGTAAGACGCAGCGAGGAGGTCACACGCCACACTCCGTCGCCAAAAAGCGCGCCGACCAGATCGAAAGGTTGCGCGGGCGGTTACGCAAACACGCCTGTCAACACTGCCCTGACCGCGAGAAGCACGCGCGGTGGGGTGAGCGTTTTTGGAAACTGCAGAGCCAGACCGACCGGCTCGCGAACCAGATCAAAAACAAAACCGGGGCAATCGCGAGCGTTTTCGATCGTGTCTGCCGGGTTCTCGATAAACACGGGTATCTCGAGCGTGACGGTGAGGACTATACGTTGACGGACGCTGGTACCGCGCTGAAGCGGATTTACGGCGAACGCGACCTGCTCATCGCCGAATGTTTACGGGCGAACCTGTGGGACGGGATGGACGGGCCTCTGCTTGCGGCCGCCCTGTCGACCGTCATGTACGAGGCGAGGCGTGACGACGAGTACAACCCGAACCTTCGCGTCCCCAAGGGTGCGTTCGGGGACGTGACCACGGCAATGGAGCGGGTCTGGGATTCACTCAGTGACTCGGAGTCCGCCGAGGACCTCGAAATCACACCACCGCTCGCCTTCGGGCTGGCTCTGGGCATTCAACGATGGGCAAAAGGTCAACGGCTGGACGACGTCCTCCGCGAATGCGGATTGGCGGGTGGCGATTTCGTGCGATGGGCGAAACAGGTGATTGACTCGCTCGACCAGATTTCACACGTCGCAGAACCCGCGCTCGCGTCCATCGCGAGGGACACGATTCCCCTGATTCGACGCGGTATCGTCGCCGATTCCGCGTCCCTCTAGCGAATAGGCTGATGACGTGAAAGCTTTCGTTCTTCGACTCGCGCAGGCCGGAATCGGTGCGTTTGTCGCGAGCCTGGCTTTCCCACAACCCGGAATCTGGCCGCTCCTGTTCATCGGTGTTCCCCTCATGGTGTTCGCGTTTCGTCGAACCACCGTCGGGCAGTCGATCATCCTCGGTGCGGTGACGGGTTTTGTCTATTACGGAGCGGTCGCGAAATGGGTTTCCGTCTATCTGGGTCTCGCTCCGTGGCTCGGACTCGTCGGCCTGCAAACCGTCTTATTCGCGGTCGGTGGAATCGCGATTGGCGCCGCCTGGCGCGGGGTTGACACCCTGAACCTTCACACCGTCTCGGGCCGTCTGCTCGGTGGGTTCTTCGTCGCGGCGGCGTGGGTCGCCCGCGAAGCTATCGCCGCACAGTTCCCGTGGGGAGGCTTCGGTTGGGGACGGGTGAGCCACGGACTGGCCGATTCACCGTTTCGGTATCTCGCGACGCTTTTCGGTCTGACCGGCGCGAGCGCCGTCGTCGTCCTTGTTGTCGTCGCGTACGTGTTGACCTGGCAAAACGTGTCCGTACTTAAGGGAAAAGCGTTGCACCTCTCGGCAATCACCGCCGGCTTAATTGCGCTGCTGCCCTTCCCGTACCTTCTTCTTGCGGCAGCGCCCTCCGGTTCGGTGCGGGTCGCCGCGGTTCAAGGAAACAGTGATTCCGCTTTGTTCTCGAGTGCTCGTCAGGGTGACGCCATCGCAAAACACGTCGCTGCCATGAACGAGGCAAACATTGGCCAGGTTGAGGTAGTTATTTGGCCAGAGAACGCGATGGATATCGATCCGCTTCGTTCGCCTGATGCCGCCGCACTCGCCGACAGCATTTCCACGGCGACCATGGCCCCATTTATCTTTGGAACGATCACGGAGCAGGGCAACGAGACATTCAATTCGGTTCTGAAATGGTATCCCGGTCACGGCGCTGTCGACCAGTACGACAAGGTTCATCCGGTTCCCTTCGCGGAATACCTGCCGAACCGGGACTTTTTCTACCCGCTTGCTCCGTCTCTGTTCGACATGGTCCCGCGCGACTACTCATTTGGCACACGCGACCCTGTCATGACCGCGGGGGAGGCCATCGCGGGAATCGCTATTTGCTATGACATCGTCGACGACGCACTGTTTCGCGACATGCTGGCCAATAACGCCAACGTGATTTTTGCGCCGACCAACAATTCGGATTTCGGTCGAACAGATGAGGGCATCCAGCAGCTCGGGATTGCCCGCATGCGCGCCGTCGAGACGGGCCGATCGGTTGTCAACGTTTCGACCGTCGGTGTCAGTGCCGTGATTGCGCCGGACGGCAGCGACCTCGATCGACTCGATCCGTTCACGCCGGGGGTCATGGTCGCGGATGTACCGCTGTCGACCGTCGTCACTCCGGCGAGCGTCATCGGATTGCCGCTGGAATGGGCACTCATCATCATGGGAGTTGTCCCCATCGTCGGGCTTCGACGGTCCCGCCGCGAATGAGCGACGCTCTCGTCATCGTTCCCACGTTCAACGAACGTGAGTCACTGGAGTCAGTTTTGACCGCCATCTGCGCGATCCGACCCGTCGTCGATGTGTTGGTGGTCGACGACGCATCCCCGGATGGAACCGGTCAGGTTGCCGACGATTTCGCTGGTGCCCACCCGTCCGTGCACGTGCTTCATCGCGACGCCCAACGCGGCCTCGGTCCCGCCTACATCGCAGGTTTTCGCTGGGCGTTCGATCGGGATTACGACTGGGTGGTCCAGATTGATGCCGACGGGTCACACGACCCTCGCCTGATTCCAACTCTCCTCGCGGTGGCGCGGGGCGTCACCGCGGACCTCGTGCTCGGGTCGCGCTGGGTCACGGGAGGGCGCGTCGATGGCTGGAGTGTCGCCCGCCAATTAGTGTCCCGTTCGGGCAACGCTTTTGCACGATTCGCCCTTCAGTCGCGGCTGCAGGACATGACCGCCGGCTTTCGTGTGCTCCGCGTCCAGACTCTAAAGCAACTTCACCTCGAGACAATTGCGTCGAGCGGATACTGTTTTCAAATCGAAATCGCCGATCGCATCGAACAAGGCAATGGCACGATCATCGAACACCCGATCACGTTTATCGAACGAGCCCTCGGTCGGTCGAAAATGCACCTGGGAATCGTCGTCGAAGCCCTGTTTCGAATCTCCGGCTGGGGAATGGGACGCTGGTTTTTCGGTCGCTAAGCCGATTTTCGCAGCGAAACGGCGGCAAACTCGCCGTTTGCACGACCTTCCGCTAGACGCTCGGCCAAGATGACTTCGAGTTCCTCGATGGTACGACGCTTCATCAGCTGTTCCCAGTGGGTGACGGTGGGCGGCAACGGCAACGGCGCGTTGGGGTCGACACCGGTGATGGGCTTACCCTTAGCATCCACACGGCGCCCAATCTTGCTGGTACGCGGGGATTTCCAGTCATAGGGCAGGTCCACACCGATCATGAAGTTGACGGTAAATTCCTCGCCATCCTCGGTGCGGAATGTGACGGTTTGGGTTTCGACGAAATCGACACCCTCTTCGCTTTCGTGGCTGATTGATCCCAGGCGGGTTCCCCGCAGCTGTTTGTTGGTCATGCTTGCCTCCTCGTGGCTTGTGGCCTACCTCTTATAAAGACAGAGGGAGGTGAAATATTCCTGAGCGGAACTAATGAATTGGCTATGAATCCACGACGCCGAGCGCGATATCGGCCCGATCCGTCACGATTCCATCAACGCCCATGGACAACAACCGGCGCATTGTTGCCTCGTCGTTGACGGTCCAGACGTGCACCTCGAGCCCGAGCCGATGGTAGCGATCAACGAGCTGTTCCGTGACGAGGGACACGCCGTTCGCTTTTTCGGGAATCTGCAGCGCGTGAACACGGGGGAGGGGAGGGGTCAACCCCATCCGAATCGCACTGGCGAGGGCGAGAAACTCGGTCGCTGACGGACTGGACGCCACGGTGGGCATCCGCCGTGTGACGGCGCGACGGCGCACCGCGCTGAACGAGGTCAACAGCACGCGGTCTACGGCTCCCGCGTCGTGCACCGCGGACACAACACCATTGATGGCGGCCGCATCCTTCACATCGATGTTGAAACGAGTGTCGGGGAATTGCTCGAGCGCTTGCGCGAGGGAAATGAACCCTTCGCCACCGAGGTCGACCTCCGCCAATTCCGCCGCGGTGAGTCTACCGACGCGGCCGGATCGATTGGACACTCGGTCAAGGCTTGTGTCGTGGCTGATGATTGCGACTCCGTCTTTCGACCCCACGACATCCGTCTCGATGAAGCTCACTCCCGCATCCACCGCCGCCCGGAACGCGCTCGCGGAGTTTTCGGGGACGTCGCGGTGCAAACCGCGATGAGCGAATACGCGCGGAGTACGCCCCGCGAAAAAGGGATGGTCGGTCGTACGAAACGTCACGTGGGCACGGTATCACGGCACGTCGGCGTGATAGTTTCGAACGCATGAGTTCAAATCCTTTATCACCCGGCCAACTCGCGGGAAAGACCGCCTTCGTGACCGGTTCGTCCCGAGGAATCGGCGCGGAGACCGCCAGTTTTCTTGCCGAGGCGGGAGCCCGCGTCGCAATCAACTATCGCGACAAGGAAGCCCGCGCGGAGAAGGTCGCGGCCGGGATTCGCGAGCGCGGCGGAGACGCCATTGTGGTCGGTGCCGATCTGACTGATTACGCCTCGATGACGCGACTCTGCGACGTCCTCGCGAAGGAGTTCGGGGGGCTCGACATCCTCGTGCTCAACGCGTCCGGCGGAATGGAGTCCGGTAAAGGGGACGATTATGCGATGCGGCTCAACCGTGACGCCCAGGTCAATGCTCTCGAGACGCTGAGGCCGCTCCTGCATCACGGTTCCCGCGTCGTGTTCATCACGAGCCACCAGGCGCACTTCATTCGCACCGTTGACACCATGCCGGAATACCTTCCCGTCGCACTGTCCAAGCGTGCGGGTGAGGACGCACTGCGCGAGATGATTCCGGCGCTAGCCACGGACGGAATCGACTTCGTTGTGGTGTCCGCTGACATGATCGAGGGGACCGTCACAGCGACGCTGTTGGACCGATCCAGCCCCGGAACCATCGAGGCGCGCAAAGAAGCGGTGGGGAAGTTGTACAACGTCGACGAGTTCGCCGCCGAGATTGTCGTGGCCGCGGTCGACCCCGTTCCCGCCGACAACACGCGGCTTGTTGGCGACACCGGTTCCTTCGGTCAGTAGCACGAGGTCGTGTCCACTCTGACGTTTCCGAAAACTATCGTTCTCGTTCGATTGGTTGTGGGTCTGTACCTGTTCGGGCTCGGAATCGCCTTCCTTATTCGCGCCTCCATCGGACTGGCTCCGTGGGACGTCTTTGGACAGGGAATAGCGAACATCACGGGATTGAGCTTCGGACTGGCCACCGTGCTCGCGAGCGCTCTCGTCCTACTGTTATGGATTCCGCTCAAGCAAATGCCGGGTCTGGGCACAGTCTTCAACGCGCTTCTCATCGGACCTTTTGTTGATTTATCGCTGCAGTGGGTGCCCGCTCCGCCGTTCGCCGGAATCCTCGGTCAAGTGAGTTGGTATCTGCTCGGGATGGTCAGCATCGCGGTGGGAACCGGGATGTACATCGGGGCGCGGCTCGGTCCCGGTCCTCGCGATGGACTCATGACGGGTGCGGTCGCAAAGTTCCGAAAACCGATCTGGATCGTGCGAACCGTGCTCGAAGGTGGCGCAATGCTGATCGGATTCGCTCTCGGTGGTCCGATCGGGCTCGGCACAGTTCTGTTCGTCGTCGGAATCGGGCCGATGGTTCAACTGTCCATGCGGATGTTCGGCTGGATGGACCAACGCCGCTCGTGATTCACCCAGACGGCCGCGAGCACATGAAACACCGGGAAACAGCGCGGGTGATTCTGCAGAATCCGCATGGCCGCTTCCTGTTAATGCACACGCACTTTGAAGCGCACACGGGTCTCGCGCCGCGCTGGATTACGCCGGGAGGCGGTATCGATGCGGGAGAAACGCCGGTGGTCGCCGCCGTGCGCGAGTTGGCCGAGGAAACGGGTCTTGTGGTCGATGTGGCAGCTCTGGGCGACCTCGTGGAGAGCGTGTCGGGCTATTGGGACTGGCCCGATGGCCAGCGTTTTCATTCCTACGTCGATCATTTTTTTCACCTCGCGGTGACCGATTTCGAACTGGACACATCCGGCTGGACCGAATCCGAACACCATGACGTGATCGACCTGCGCTGGTGGACGACCGCCGAACTGCGAGCCGAGGCGCCGGTGGTGGGTCCGCCGGGGCTTATCGACCTGTTGGAGCGCCTGGCCTGACGTTTCCGCCCGGTTGCTTTATCCGATAATGCGCATTATGTCAGAATGCGAAGATTCGGCGAATTGGGCCCCTCGCCCATGAGCGACACGCCTACTCGGCGGTCTCGATCACCGTGAATAGATCCCCCGGCTGACACTCCAACGCGTCACACAACGCGACCAACGTTGAGAACCTGACTGCTCGCGCACGGTCGTTTTTGAGTACCGACAGATTCACAAGAGAAAGATTGGTAAGGGCCGCTAGCCGAGTAAGCGTCATTTTGCGCTTTCGCAACATTGCATCGAGTTCGCATTTGACTCTTGTCGACTCCTTCTCCCCCATCAGATCAGGCCTTCAAGCTCGGCCTCATCGCGCTCTGTCTTTTTTAGTGCTGTCGCTGCAATCACTAAGACAAATCCTAAAATCAGCGGCCAGAGTTCTATGTCCGTGAAAGGCCACGTGATGTTTCCAAAAATGGTCGAGAACTCTCTAGGCCACATCGGCGCCATCTCCCACCTGATCGGCGTCATGCGTCCAATAATTATCTGAAGAGTCTGGACCGCGCCCTGCCATAGGACTCCAATCCCCATCACTGCGAGGCCGCTTCGCAGGAGTGTCGCCGACGTGAGTGACCCACGGAACGTTCCCGCCTCGAGAGAACGCGCGATTCTCCAGACCACAAAGAGGATTACGAGCACAAGTGCGATGAGAGACACGTGTTGCACCACAGACCATAACTGTGCGATACCGATGAGGTGGCTCGTGGTGAGTTGCGCGAGACTGAATTCGCCGTATTCCAGACGAATCACGGCCTGGTTTGAATCCCCTACTGTGTAGCCCAGCGCGGGCCAAGTGGGTGCAAATCGCACCGTTACGCTTTCTCGTCCATTGAGCGCATTGACTATCGCGAAAGCCTCAACGATCACTATTCCCATCACTGCAACAACGGAACCAATCTTCAATGCGAAAGGGACGGCGCGGAGTATCGCACTCTCGCGGCCGTTCCAACCGAGCCATGCTGCCGCTGTTGCCACGAGGAGGACAGCGCCGGCCGTGAGGCCGCTAAATGTTGTTACCCACCACATAGACTGAACCTTTCCTTAATGTTTATCGTTATTTACTTAACGAATATCATTAAGAATGACAAAGTTCAAGATACTCCGAAAGTGGGCGTGTCGGATTGCCGCTATCGAGTTGCGGCAACCCAGGCGTCAAGTTTTGCGCTCGCCGCGCCGGAGTCAATCGAGTGTTGGGCGACCTGAACCGCGTCGGCCATGCGCTCGACGAACGAACGATCGCGTTCGGCGGGGTTTTTCGACAATCGGTGCGCGACGATGCCCGCGGCCGAGTTCAACACGATGTCCATTTAGACCAAACCCGCCGCGTCTCGTTGAAGTTCTCGTCCCGATTTCACGAGGTGAGTCAACGCAGCAATCCCGAGAGACACCCATAAGAGTGAAAGGTCGGTTTCATAGGCGCTGATCGCGACGCTCCCCTGTGAAAATGTCGCATACAGGTTGTTCGTCGCTGTGATTCGGAATCCCTCGCGGATGAGCACCGCGACAGCAATGACAAGCGGAGCCGGTCGCAGTGATCGCAGCAGAACGTCCGTGAAGCTCTCGCCGTCCAACACGGTGCGGCATAAGCGGAATGCCAACCAGGAGAGATAGGCGCCGACCATCGCAGTAATCACCTCCACCGACACGAGGGCGAAGACCGTGCCCCCATCCAACCCGCTCACGTAAAAAAGTCTGGAATCCATCAGGTTCATTGACATTGTTGCCGCACCCGAACGCGCAACCTCGACATACGACGACCACTCGTCTTCGGTTAAGCGACTCGCGCTGTCGATTGCCGTGACCAACCTCACCGGAATCTCGCGACCCGGAGTCACTATCGCTCCCACGATCCACCCCAACGCCTGTACTCCGAAGACCATGGCCGAAAGCGCGGACAGCACGGCCCCGATGCGAAGGCTCAGTGCGGGCCTACTCCCCCGTGATCGTCGCCACAGTAGGGTTACCAGGACAATTGCGACAACGACGATTATGAGCGTGAAAAAGTCGGGGTTCATATCGCATTCTTATCGATTATCGAAAAAAATGTCAACTTGATCAGTTGGTGGCGGCAACCCACGCATCGAGCTTCGCGCTCGCCGCGCCGGAGTCAATCGAGTGTTGGGCGACCTGTACCGCGTCGGCGATTCGCTCGACGAACGAACGATCGCGTTCGGCGGGGTTTTTCGACAAACGATGCGCGACGATTCCCGCGGCCGAGTTCAACACGATGATGTCTCGTGCCACGCTCGACTTCCCCGCCAGTACCTCGAGCGCCAGTGCCGCGTTCTCGTCGGGGGTTCCCCCGCGAATCTCGTCAATCGTGGAATAGGCGAAACCGGCCTCGCGCGGATCAAAATCGTGTTCGGTGACGCTACCGCGGCTCACCTCGAACACCTTGGAGTGACCCGTCGTGGTGATTTTGTCAATTCCGTCCTCGCCGCGATACACGAGCGCCGTCGCCCCGCGTTGCTGGAAGAGCCCGACTGCGAGTGGGATGCGAGCGGGGTTCGACATTCCGAGTGCGTTCGCCTCGGGGCGCGCCGGGTTGCAGAGCGGGCCGAGGACGTTGAAAATCGTCGGAATCGCCAGTTCCTGACGGACCGGTCCGGCGTTGCGGAAACCGGGGTGAAACACCATCGCGTTGACGAAGGTCACCCCGATTTCGGCGAAAACCCGCGCGACGCGCTCCGCGTCGAGCGACACGTCGATGCCGAGCGAGGTCAACACATCATTCGCACCCGATTTCGAGCTCGCGGCGCGGTTTCCGTGTTTGATGACGGGAACGCCGGCTGCCGCGACCACGATGGCGGCGATGGACGAGACGTTGATGATGCCGACCGGGTCTCCCCCGGAACCGACGATGTCG
>CAMDKN010000022.1 GCA_945901035.1 Gulosibacter massiliensis
TCGCCCCGCGTCCGTTCGGACGCGGGGCGATGCTTTGTTGATTACTTCTGGGTGCGACGACGGCGAACCGCCAAGGCCGCGATACCGGCCAGCGAGGCGACGATCAGCGCGCCGAGTCCAACGGTCTCGGACGAACCGGTCGGAGCCAATTCTTCTTCTTCGGATGCTGCAGTTGTAGACGTGAGTCCCCAGACGGCGTGGTTGTTGGTCGAACCACCGGTACCGGCGGCAAAACCGATCTTGACGGTGGGAACCGAACTGAACGTTGCGGGAAGTGCGATATCGATGATGGGGGTTGTGCCAGCGTCGTAGTAAACCTGGACGCGAGGGTCGGAGGCGGTCGCCGAATCAATCACAACACGAACAGTACGCGCGGCTTCCAAGCGAGTTGCGTAGCTAGCCGACAGCGGCTCGAGAGAGTTGGCCGTCAAGCCGTAGGAGTCAGCGAGGAGACAGTAACCGAGTTGTCCCTGACCGGCACCACGAATCGAAATAGCGTTCCCACCACCGCGCACGAACGACGTCGCACAGTCCGTACCATCGGCGTCGGCACCCGCGAAGTTTCCGTAGGAGTCGAGGCCGATTCCGAGAAGGGCGCCCGAGAGACCAACCACGGGGACAAGTCCGTTGGAGGAATCCCCGTCATTGTCGGAGGCGCGGGAATACCCCATCGAACCGCCAGCGGCGCCGGGAGTGGTGCTCGTGTCGTCTCCCTTTTTCACGAAGAAGACGATGCCGTCGGCACCGTCGCCGCCCCATTGGGCTTGGCTGAAGGTCACGTCGATACCGCGCGTGACCGAGATCGCCTGGTCGTACAGTGCGAATCCGTTCTGCGACGTGGTTGCATCGGTCAGAAGGAGGGCGTTGTCCACGACGGCGGGAGCCACCGTTCCCGACACAACCCAGGGCGAGGTCAACGGCCCATTGGTGCTGAGGGGTTCGCTGATGTCGAACGCAACGCCAGAGGCGGCGACTGACGCGGCCAACACCGACGTGGCTGTAAGGGCCGAAACAATAATCTTTTTCACAATTTTCCATTCTCGAAGGGGAACTAACTTCTTTTACACTCTACAACCATTTTCTTAGATATTGCTTATGTTTGTGTGGAAACGAAGATTTCGCGGATTCGGCCCCTGCGGGAGTGTCTAGGCTAAACACATGACAAAAGTTCTCGCGTCTCTGCCCATCGGAGAAAAAGTCGGAATCGCTTTTTCGGGAGGACTCGACACGTCGGTTGCGGTCGCGTGGATGCGCGAAAAGGGCGCCATCCCCTACGCCTACACCGCGAACCTCGGCCAGTACGACGAAGACGATGTCGACTCGCTGCCGAATCGCGCGACGGCGTACGGCGCTGAAGCCGGTCGACTCATCGATTGTCGGCAGTCTCTTGCGGAAGAAGGACTGGCGGCCATCGCTTGCGGAGCGTTTCACATTCGAACTGGCGGAAAGACCTACTTCAACACGACCCCGCTCGGGCGTGTCGTGACCGGAACGCTCCTGGTTCGCGCGATGCGCGACGACGGAGTCGAAATCTGGGGCGACGGAAGCACCTACAAGGGCAACGACATCGAGCGGTTTTATCGTTACGGGCTGCTCGCGAACCCGAACCTGCGCATCTACAAGCCGTGGTTGGATGACAACTTCGTCAGCGAATTGGGCGGTCGACAGGAAATGTCGGAATGGTTGACGGCCCGCAAGCTTCCGTATCGCACCTCGCAAGAAAAGGCCTATTCGACGGACGCGAACATGCTCGGTGCGACGCACGAGGCGAAGACGCTCGAACATTTGGACACCTCCTACGAAACCGTCGAACCGATCATGGGTGTCAAATTCTGGGACCCCACCGTTGCCATTGATCCCGAAGACGTCACGGTGACGTTCCACCAGGGTCGCCCGATTGCGATAAACGGCAAAGACTTTTCGAACGACGCGGTGGGGGTCATCATGGCCGCGAACGACATCGGCGGTCGGCACGGGCTCGGGATGTCCGACCAGATTGAAAACAGAATCATCGAGGCGAAAAGCCGCGGCATCTACGAAGCACCCGGCATGGCACTTCTTCACATCGCCTACGAACGTCTGCTGTCCGCAATCCACAACGAAGACACGATGGCCGCCTATTCGACCGAGGGACGCCGGATGGGGCGATTGTTGTACGAGGGTCGTTGGCTCGAACCGCAGACACTCATGTTGCGCGAGTCCCTGACCAAGTGGGTTGCCTCTGCGGTCAACGGTTCCGTCACGCTTCGACTCCGTCGTGGCGACGATTACACGATTGTCAACACCGAGGGCGACGGCTTCAGCTATCACCCCGAGAAGCTATCGATGGAGCGCACCGAGGACGCTGCCTTTGGTCCGTCCGATCGAATCGGTCAACTCACGATGCGGAATCTGGACATCCAGGACACGCGCGCCAAACTCGACCTCTATCGCCAACAGGGGCAACTCGACGGCGGACAATTCGAACTGACCTGATTCGACGGGGAGGCCTTCGGTAGGCTGAACGAATGGCAGCGAACGACTTTCTCAACGACAAACGTTTCATCGTGTGGCTCGACCTCGAAATGACGGGTCTGACCATCAACACCACCGAAGCCGGCCAACGGGATGACGAGATTGTCGAAATCGGGGTCATCGTGACCGACGGAAACCTCGTGCCGCAAGACAAGGGCCTGCAACTCGTCATCAAACCGACGGACGCCGCATTGGCGAACATGGGGGATTTCGTGCGAAAGATGCACGAGAAAAGCGGACTTCTCCCCCTGCTCAAGGACGGCGTCTCGGTTGCCGACGCCGAAAAGCAGGTCCTCGCCTATATCAAGCAGCACGTCCCCGTTCGTCAGACCGCTCAAATGGGCGGGAATACGATTCACATGGACCGTCGCTTCTTGGCGAAATACATGCCGTCCGTCGAGGATTGGGTGCACTACCGAAACGTCGACACGTCGACCATCAAGGAAGTTCTGTTCCGTTGGTTCCCCTACGTCGTCGAGGCGGCACCGGAAAAGATCGGTAATCACCGCGCGCTTGCCGACGCAATCGAATCGATCCGCGAGCTCGCGTTCTACCGGGAACTGCTTTTCGCCATGGATTCCATCCCAACAGACAAGCTCGATGCGGCCAAGAAGACCGCCACGGATGCGTGGGCCGAATTACTGGCATAATGTAACCGTTGCGTTTCGACGCACATGGTGGCTATAGCTCAGTTGGCAGAGCGTCTGGTTGTGGTCCTGAAGGTCGCGGGTTCGAGCCCCGTTAGCCACCCTCCGCAATTCCCTCGATTCAGGTTCGAACGACGACCGTCGCTGTCCCGATCGGGTTGTTCTGAGCGATGTGGGCGTCGACCTGCGCGTCCCACCCATCGGAAAAGTCGTCGAACTGGTTACCGTCGCGGTCGACCAATCGCGCCAATCGGACCGCTTCGTCGCACTCGACCCACACCACCGTCGACGCGAGATTGCGCGAATGCGGGGTACTGACACCACAGCCGTCGATGACCACGACATCGGCGGGTGCAATCACGACAATCAAACCCGCATCGTTTCGTTCCCAATCCCACGCCCGATATCGGCCGGGCAGCCCCGCAGCGAGAGGAGTCAACACGGTTTCGATTACCGCATCGCGACCGTTGACGAGTCCTCCCCACCCCGGATACGCATCGTCGAGGTGGACGAGCGCCGCGTCGAGAGCGTCGGCCAAGTGAATAGCAAGTCGCGTCTTACCTACACCGCTTTTTCCGTCGATCAGGATGATGTGGGGTTTAGCGGATGGCACTGTTCCACACTCCGAGGTAGGCGACAAGGATCACCGCCGAAAGCCCAATCACCGCCGAGCCGACCACGAGCACCCAGTCCCTGAAGTCGAGCCGGCGATACACGCTCCACGTTCGGTTCGGTCGTGAGAATCCGCGAATCTCCGCGACATCACTCATGCGAATGGCTCGTCGAATGGCGACCACCAACGTGGTGAGAGCGACGGCGAAGAACGACGCCGATCGTCCGTTCGCGCGGCGGGCTTGCCGCGTCTCGTCAAGGTCAGACACAATCACCGGCACCAGCCGCAGGGCAATCAGCGCCGCCAGGGCAACACGATCGGGCACGATGCGTCGAACGGCGCAGGTGGCGAGAAACTCGTGAGCGGAAATCGATGCCCCGACCAGCATCGCGGGCAACGCGATCACCACGATTCTCAACATCGCGGCCGCGGCGATTTCGATTGACCGATCACTGACCGTGACGTAACCCCAGTCGAGATACACGACACCTCCGGGGATGCCGTACAGAAGCGACGCGAAGCCCGCGGTGGCGACCGTGATGGCGAGCACCGTGAGTGCTGTGGTGCTCGGACGCGCGATTACCCCGGTCGTGGTCGACGCGAGTAAAAGTATGAGCGGAACCCCCATCAGGATCGGCGTCCACGGATCCACACTCCACACGACCACGAGCGCGGGTATCGCACTGGCGACGATGAGTGCGACCGAGTGAGGACGCCTCGCCCTCACGAGCCGTCCCCCAAGTGAATCACCCGGTGCGCGAGGGAACGCACGAGAAGTTGATCGTGGGACGCAAAAATGATGGCGCCACCCGTGTCGAGGAAGTCCCGCAATCGGTCGAGCAGGTCGTGCCACGAATGAGCGTCCTGCCCGAACGAAGGTTCATCCAGAATCACAATGCGCGGATTTCGCGCGAGGGCCGTGGCGATGGCGAGTCGACGCCGCTCTCCGCCGCTCAGGCTCTGAGGGTGTCGTCGGTCCATCCCGCGCAGTCCGACCGCGGCCCGTTCGTGCGCCGGAGCTTCGTCGGCAACCGTTCGATTCCCGAACCCGTAGGAGGGGTTTTGAATCACCGACGACACGACCACGACCAAATCGCGCGGGGAAAGGGCGTGGGGTTGAGAGTCGGTGTCAGGATAATCAACGACACCGCTCTGCGGTGCGATGAGCCCGCCCAGCACGCGAAGTGCCGTCGTCTTTCCCGAACCGTTGGGGCCGGTCACGGCAACCGCCTCGCCTTCCCGAAGATTGAGAGCGGGAATTCGAAAGGATCGAGCGCCCTCGGCTCGGCGGACAACCAATCGTCGGGTCGACAAAACTGTCTTTGCGCCTCGCTGGCGGGAGTTGGGTTTGGTGGCGCGCGAATGACCGGGAACCCACACACCGAGAGCGACCAGTGCACTGCGCTGCTCTGCCAGGACCTTGTCCAGAGGTCCATCCAGCGCGATTCGACCGTCCGCGACGACAATGATGCGGTCGACGAGCTTTCGCCACAACTTGATGCGGTGTTCGACGATGACGAGAGCCGAATCGGAATCATCGATGACGCGATGCACGGCGTCCCGCACGGTTTCCATCGAGATTCCGTCGAGGCTGGCGGTGGGTTCATCTAGCACGAGAAGGTCGGGGCGGGCCGCCATTGCTGTCGCGATGGACACGCGCTGTTTCTCTCCGCCCGACAGCGCGCCCGTGTGCGCATCTAGCGGATTAGTGACACCCGCCGCATCCAACGCTTCACGAATTCGCTCGTCCGCATCGGCGGGGTCCGACACCGCGGTTTCGGCGACAAACGCGACCTCTTCCCGAATCGTGGGGAACAGGATTTGTTCGTCCGGTTCCTGCCCGACGTAGGCAACCGACTGTGCGCGAGTTGTTCGCTTGCCGAATTGCGACACCGTCGACTCGTCGAGCAAACCGGCGATGGCGCGAACAAGCGTCGATTTTCCCCCGCCGCTCGGTCCCGTGATGAGAACCCGTTCCCCGGCGCGAATCGTCAGGGTGATGTCGCGTAATGTCTCGGAATCGGCGCCATTGAAACCCATCGACCAGGACGAAAACGAGACGAGACGGCGAGACACGATTTAGCGACCGAACGTTGCGAGAATGCCCGTTTTCGACAGCGACCGCACGAGCAACACCGTGAGCCCCGCCCCCAGAATCGCGCCGGAGGCGGTGGCGGCGGTGATGAACACCGCGGCGAACTCGGCGCCCGTTCCGGGCCACCAGTAGAAGTATTCGAGCGTTCCTTGAGCGAGGCCGCCGAACGCACCCGCCACGGCAACGACGGCGAAATCGAATCGGGTGCGGTCCATGAGACGGAAACCGAGTTCCATCGCCAGGCCCTGCGCGATTCCCAGAACCAGTACTGTGAACCCCCACTGGTTTCCGATCATGGCGGACACCGAGGCCGCGATGACCTCACCCAACACCGCCGCACCGGGCCGTCGCACCACCAAGGCAACCAGCAGACCGCCGATGAGCCACACACCGCCCAGGCTGCCGACGAGGCCGGGCGTGAATCCCGCTAACGCAACCGACAGCGGTGCATAGGCCGCGTTCCACGCGACAAAAATAACGCCCGACGCGACACCAAGAACAGAGGCGACGATTAAATCAACCGTTCGCCACTCTCTGAATTTCATACTCATTAGTGCACCTTTTCATTGTGCACGGGGTGAAACTGCCTTCCAGTCCGGCATTACCCGGCTGGTGTGACGGTCGAAGCGGATGCTTCCTCTCAGCCCTTGTCGGACTCCCGTGAAGTAACCAGCATAGCGCGGGTTGACAGCGACAACCCTATGATGTTTCCATGATTGAATTTCTCTCCGACCCCGCAATGTGGGTGTCCCTCGCGACGTTGACCCTGTTGGAAATCGTTCTGGGAATTGACAACATCATCTTCATCGCAATCCTGGCGTCCAGCCTCCCGAAAGAACAGCGCAAACGCGCACAGTTCGTCGGTTTGAGCATGGCTCTCGTGACGCGCGTCGCAATGTTGTTCTTCGCGTTTTGGATCATCCAGTTGGAAGAGGACATCGTCCACATCGGCGAACTCGGGTTCTCGGGTCGCGACATGATCCTCATCGCCGGTGGGCTTTTCCTGATTTATAAGTCGACCACCGAGATCCACGAAAAACTGGAAGGAACCGAAGGTTCCGAAAATCCCTCCAAGGGTGGTGCGCGAGCGTTTTCCGCGATCATCGTCCAAATTCTGATTCTGGATATTGTTTTTTCGGTCGACGGAATCATCACCGCGGTCGGGATGACCGACAGCCTGGCGGTCATGATCATCGCGGTCGTCATCTCGTCCCTTGTCATGCTGCTCGCTGCGGGAACTGTCGGCGACTTCGTCGATAAGCACCCGACCGTCAAGATGTTGGCACTGGCCTTCCTTGTACTTATCGGCGCAGCGCTGGTGGCCGAAGGTTTCGGAACCGAAATCGACAAAGCCTTTATTTACGGACCGATGGCGTTCGCCGTCATCGTCGAAGCGCTCAACATCACGTACAAAAATCGTGAGGCCAAACGAGTCCACCACGGGCAGCCACCGGTCAATCTGCGCGATTCCATCACGCCAAAGCCGGCGGCGCGAAAGACCACGTCGCCCTCGACGACCGCAAAGAAAACGGCGGCGCGAAAGCCCACTCCCAAAAAGTAGGGCGCTCTAGTGTTTTCGAATTGCGCGACTGATCCGTTTGCCCCAGTGCATCGTCTTGATGATGGGGTACACCGCGAGGAACGCGGCCGCGGGGACCCGCAGACGGCGGTCGGGGATGCCGTGGTGGTTGTAGGTTCGGTCGAATCGCATCAGGTACGACACCATGTCCGACGGGCTGTCATCCATCCGACGAAGCGACATTCCCGCGATGACGTTGGGCGCGTACACAATGGAGAGCCCGGCGCGGTGAATGTGGACAGCGAGGTCCAAGTCCTCGTGCATCAAGTCTTCTTCGTCCGCGCAGGTTTCATCGCGCACGGCACGCCACGCGTCGCGGGTCAATGCCATGTTCGAGCCGAACAAAAACTTGTAATCCCGAACTAACTTGAACATTGCCTTGCGCATCGTGTCATCCGCGATTCGACCGAACCGGCGAAACGGAAACTCGTAATAAATCACGGGACCCGTGATGGCGGCGACGGTCGGGTCCACAAACGCCTTGATTGTTTCTTCGACCCAATTCGGTTCCACAATCGAGTCCGAGTCGATACGCCCGATGATGTCTCCCGTTGCCGAATCGAAACCCTTGTTACGGGTCGGGGTGATCCCTTGAGAGTCAGCTTGCTCGATCAAGAGAATGGGTGCATCCGGGTAGAGGGTTTGAACCTCTCGAACAATCGCAACGGTTTTGTCCGTGGACTTGTTGTTGACCACAATGATTTCGTGCGCGGGCACTGTTTGTGCGATGCACGACTCGAGACACGGGAGAATCGTGTCTTCCTCGTTGTAGGCGGGAATGACGATGGAGACGGTCTTCACGATGTCCTTTCGGGAACTGTCGTACACGCTATCTTACGACTGCGGTGGGCGATTTTCGGAAGCGGGCAACCGGCCGCATGCAGGATTGTTTCGTTGCCGCGAGAGAATCGTTACATATTGTTGTCCGCGATTCAGGAAATCTGCGCTAGTGTCAATGAAGTCAGGCATCGCTCTCGGGCAGTTCTGGGATGTGTAGATGTTGACGTTGGTGGGCGAAGTACGACCCATCAAACAGCAAGGAGCGCAGCATCATGGCCACAGGCGTCGTGAAATGGTTTAACAACGAAAAGGGTTATGGATTCATCACCCCCGATGAGGGCGGTCCCGACCTCTTCGCACACTTCAGCTCGATCGAGACCGATGGTTTCAAGAGTCTCGCTGAGAACCAGAAGGTCGAATTTGAGGTAACACAGGGTGACAAAGGTCCCCAGGCAGCGAACATTCGCCCCCTCTAGTCTCGAGCCTTAAACTTCGGCGCCTTTCTTCGGAAAGGCGCCGCGGTTGTTTAACGGGGTCTCGACTACTTCGAGACGCGCGGCAGGATGTACATCGGAATCATCCACGCAAACACCGACATCAAGACGCCGCCGGCAAAAATCACGGCTTCGTAACCGGGAACCTGAAATGCGAACGACATGACGGGGAACGAGCCCAGGAAAATGACGCCGGTGAGGATGTTCAGCAGGATGTTCATGATGCTCCTAGTGTAATCGCATCACGTCGATGCACGTTCGATGACCAGTTCACGTACACGAGCCGCGTCGGCCTTGCCGCCCATTGCCTTCATGACCGCCCCGATGACCGCACCCGCGGCTTCGACCTTGCCCGACGCGATTTTCTCGAGGACGTCCGGTTGCTGGGCCAGCGCGGCGTCGATTGCGGCGATGAGCGCCCCATCGTCGGACACCACGGTGAGTCCACGGGCGTCGATGATCTGCGCGACCGTTCCCTCATTGGCGATGAGACCCGCCAACGCTTCCCGCGCAAGTTTGTCGTTGATGATTCCGGCATCCACGGCGACCTGAAGTTCGGCGACCTGAGCGGGCGTGACGAGGGACGCCGGTTCGACATTCAATTCGTTTGCGGTTCGGCTCAGTTCGCCCATCCACCACTTTCGCGCCGATTGCGGACTCGCGCCTGCCTCGACTGTTTCGCGAACCTCGACCAGAAGTCCCGCATTCACAATCGACTGGAAGTCGGCATCGGAGAAACCCCAATCCGCTTTGAGACGTCGGCGTTCGACCGCGGGCGGCTCGGGCAGTGCGGCTCGAAGTTCATCGACCAACGCCCGCGACGGACGAATCGGCAACAGATCGGGCTCGGGGAAGTACCGATAATCGTCGGCATCGCTCTTCGGACGACCGGGGGACGTTGTGCCGGTGTCTTCGTGCCAGTGTCGGGTCTCTTGAATGATGGCGGTACCCGCGTCGAGCAACGCCGCCTGACGCTGGATTTCGTAGATGATCGCGCGCTCGATGGACCGCAGCGAGTTCACGTTTTTGGTTTCCGTTCGCGTACCCAACTTTTCCTGGCCGCGTGGACGAAGCGACACGTTCGCATCGCAGCGCAGGTTGCCGCGTTCCATTCGCGCCTCGGAAATACCGAGTCCACGAACGATGTCTCGAATCGTGGACACATAGGCGCGGGCGACCTCGCCGGCCCGACCCTCGGTCCCGAAAATCGGTTTCGTCACGATTTCGACAAGCGGTACTCCGGCGCGGTTGTAATCGACGAGCGAATACTCGGCTCCCTGGATTCGACCCGTCGCACCGCCGACGTGGGTGAGCTTCCCCGCGTCTTCCTCCATGTGCGCGCGCTCGATCGGAATCGTCACGATGTCACCGTTGTCCAACTCGATGTCGAGCGAACCCTCGAACGCAATCGGTTCGTCGAACTGCGAGATCTGGTAGTTCTTGGCGAGGTCGGGATAGAAATAGTTCTTTCGCGCGAAACGACAGGTCTCGGCGATTTCACAGCCCAGCGCGAGCCCGAGCGAAATCGAATAACGGACGGCCTGCTCGTTGACCACGGGAAGGCTGCCGGGAAGCCCCAGACAAACGGGCGTGACCGCGGTGTTCGGATCCGCGCCGAACAGGTTCGAGGCGCTCGAGAACATTTTGGTTTTCGTCGACAGTTCGACGTGGACCTCGAGGCCGATGACCGGCTCGAACTTTTCCAGGGCTTTGTCGAACGCCATGAGAGCGTCTTTCGCCATTAGTTGGACCCTCCCGTGTAGGCCGGCGTGAGAGCCGAGAACGTCGAGCCGCGCTTGGCGTCCAGTAGTGCCTCGATTGCAGCCCCCACCTCGTAGAGTCGCGCGTCTTCGCGGGCGGGCGCCATGATCTGTAGGCCGACGGGCAGGTTGTCCTCGTCCGCCAGACCAATCGGGATGCTGATCCCCGGGATACCCGCCATGTTGACCGGGATCGTCGTGATGTCGCTCAGCCACATCGCGAGCGGGTCATCGAGTTTCTCCCCCAGTTTCCATGCGGTGGTCGGGGCGGTCGGTGACACGAGCACGTCGACCTGCGCAAAGGCGGCGGCGAAGTCGCGCTGGATGAGGGTGCGAACCTTTTGCGCCGAGCCGTAATACGCGTCGTAGTAGCCCGCCGACAGCGCATACGTTCCTAGGATGATGCGGCGCTTCGCTTCGGCGCCGAATCCCTGTTCGCGAGTGGCCGACATGACATCTTCGACCGTTGGCGTTCCCGCCGGAGTCACCCGCAGTCCGAACCGCACCGAGTCGAACTTGGCGAGGTTGCTCGACGCTTCCGCGGTGAGAATCAGGTAGTACGCGGCGACGGCGTATTCGAAGTTGGGTGCGCTCACGTCGACGATTTCGGCGCCCTCGGCGGCGAGCATCTCGAGGGTTTCGTGGAACCGTGCGGTGACTCCCGGTTGGAAGCCCGGCTGGTCCAAGTCCTTCACCACACCGATGCGCAGACCTTTCAGGGATTCGCCGCGTGCGCCACGCCGTGCGGCGTCTGCGAAGGACGGCCAGGGGTCGGAGATGCTCGTCGAATCGTGACGGTCAAAGCCACCGATGATGTCGTGCAGCAAACCTGCATCGAGCACGGTGCGGGCGACGGGACCGATTTGGTCGAGCGACGAGGCCAACGCGATTGCGCCGTAGCGACTCACGCCACCGTACGTCGGTTTGACGCCCACTGTTCCCGTGAACGCCGCGGGTTGACGGATCGAGCCGCCCGTGTCGGAGCCGAGGGCCAGCGCGGCCTGGAAAGCGCCGACCGCTGATGCCGAACCGCCGCCGGAACCGCCGGGGATTCGAGTGCGATCCCACGAGTTGCGGGTGATGCCGTAGGCCGAATGTTCCGTGGACGACCCCATCGCGAACTCGTCCATGTTCGTCTTACCCAGAATCGGCAGGCGGGCGGCGCGAAGCAGAGCGACCGGCGTCGCGTCGTAGGGCGGAACCCAACCCTCGAGGATTTTGGAACCCGCGGTCGAGGGCATGTCGAGAGTACAGAGAACGTCCTTGACCGCGATGGGAACACCCGCGAGGGGACTCAGTTCGACGCCACCCGCACGGGCCGCATCGACCTCGTCGGCGATTGTCAGAGCCGTGTCGGACACGTGCAGGAACGCGCCGAGGTCGCCGTCGGTTTCGCTGATGCGATCGAGGTGCGCCTGAGTGAGCTCGACGCTCGAAATCTGTCGGGATTGAAGAAGTTCGGATTGTTCCGCCGCGCTAAGCCGGATGAGGTCGCTCACGCCTCCTCCCCCAA
>CAMDKN010000023.1 GCA_945901035.1 Gulosibacter massiliensis
ACGCCCCGGCGACAACCCGACGCGTTTACTCGGCGAGAAGGTCGGGGCGTCGCTCGCGAGTCCGCTCGAGTTGCTGCTCGTGACGCCACTCCGCGATCTTGGCGTGATGCCCGCTCAGAAGGATTTCCGGGACCGTCAGCCCGCGCCACTCCTGCGGTTTTGTGTACGACGGGTATTCGAGAAGTCCGCCCTCGTGGCTCTCCTCGTCGAGCGAGGCGGGATTCCCCACCATTCCCGGAACCAGCCGCGTGACGGCCTCGATCATCGCCATCGTCGCGACCTCACCGCCGTTGAGAACGTAATCCCCGAGCGACAGTTCGCGCACGCGGACTCGGCCCGCGAAGTGGTCGATGACGCGTTGGTCGATTCCTTCGTAACGACCGCAGGCAAAAACCAGGTGTGATTCCGCGGACAGTTCCCGTGCGATCTCTTGCGTGAACAACGCTCCGGCGGGCGACGGCACCACGAGCACGGTGTCGTCCGTCAGGAGTGAATCCAGGGCCTCGCCCCACGGCTCGGGTCGCATCACCATTCCGGCGCCACCGCCATACGGGCTGTCGTCGACGGTCTTGTGGACGTCGTGGGTGAAGTCGCGCAGGTTGGTCACACCAATATCGACAAGTCCCGATTCGCGAGCCTTCCCCACCAACGACACGTCCAGCACCCCGAAGAACTCGGGGAAGATGGTGACGATGTCGATGCGCACGAGAGAAACTCTACGCGTCGGCAGATTCGGGCTCGTCGTCGACGGGGTCCTCGAACAGCCCGATGGGCGGGTCGATGTCCATCCTTCCCGCGTCGATGTCGACCCCGGTGACGATTGCCTTGACGAACGGCACAAGGACTTCGCCGTCACCTGTGTCGACGACGAGCAGGTCTTGGGCGGGGAAATGGTCAACCCGCGCAATCGTTCCGACGGCGACTCCTTCGCGACGAACGGACAGTCCGATGAGCTGGTAGTCATACCACGCGTCTTCTTCGGCGGGACGAGCATCCTTGTCGTCATCCACCCACAGAATCGCTTTGACGAGAGATTCGGCCGCGTCACGGTCCGTGATCCCCTCGAGGAACACCACCGCGTGATCGTTGTACCACTTCAGTTCGGTGAGAGTCACGGTCTTGCCGAACCACGGTGACTCATCCGGAACCTGCAGGGTGTACACCGACCCCGGCACGAAACGCAGAGCGGGATCGTCCGTGTACAACTCGAGTTTGATGGCGCCCTTGAGCCCGTGAGCTTTGAGAAGTCGACCGACGCGGAGACCCGACTCGGGTCGCTTCGCGGAGGTCATTATTCCGCGGTGTCGACGATGTCGACGCGGATGCGCTTGCCGTCGGCAATCGCGAGAATGAGGGTGCGGAGCGCCTTTGCCGTACGACCGCCCTTCCCGATGACACGACCGAGGTCGTCCGGGTGCACGGAGACCTCGAGCAGGTCGCCACGCGGAGTGCTTTTCGCCACAACAGTGACGCTCTCCGGGTGGTCGACGATTCCCGAGACTAGGTGCTTAAGGGCGGCCGCCAGCATCAGACTTATTCGGCCTTTTCGTCAGCAGTCGCGTCGTCAGCAGGTGCCTCGTCAGCGACGGTTTCTTCTGCCACGTCAGCCACAACCTCAGCAGACGCTTCGACCGCTTCGACCGCTTCGACGGGAGCCTCGGTCACGTCGGCGACAACCTCGTCAACGACCTCCGGTGCAACCGGTGCGACCTCTTCGACCTTTTTCTCGACGCGGGGACGCACAACCGACTTCTTGGCGGTGTCCTCGGCGAAAACGGTCTTGACATCCTTGGTCAGGATGGTGTTCTTGGCGGACTTGTCGCCCTTGTACTTGCCCCAGTCGCCCGAGAGCTTGAGGATGACGAGCACCTGCGGGCTCGGCTGAGCACCGACGGAAAGCCAGTACTGAGCGCGCTCCGAGTTGATCTCGATGAGCGACGGGTTCTCGGTCGGGTGGTACTTGCCGATTTCTTCGATCGAGCGACCGTCACGTTTGGAGCGCGAATCGGCTACGACGATGCGGTAGTGCGGCGAACGGATTTTTCCCATTCGCTTGAGGCGGATTTTGACAGCCACGGTTCTCCAGAGTTGTTTGCGATGACGCACCGCGGTTCAAGCGTGGGGTTGCTCGAATGCGGAAGCAGGACGCCACTTCGCAGGTTTAGAGGGTCCTACGAGATGGACACAGTTCCCCAGTCTGCCAGATAACGGGCGACTTATCCAATCAGCTACGTTTCGGTGACCGCGAACTGAAAGAATCTGCCCTCGGAGGCCCTTCCGTGTGATGCGCCGTATGTTCAAAGACCGCCGCGCTCGATGAAGCGGCGCATCGTTTCCATTTCAGAATCGCTAACCTCGGACTCCGGTGTTGCGCCGATTCCGAAACTGTTACCGCCGGTCGACGGGGTCGCGAGCAGAGCAGCGTTTTCCGCCGCACGCTTCGCAGGGTTTCCCGATCGTGAACCCTTTTTTGCCACCGGCGCCTTGGCTTTCACGCGCCCACCCGGTACTGGCCCCATTCCGGGAATAGCCGGGGTTCCGCCCCGCGCCACCGTCTTCATCATTTTGGACGCGGCATCGAAACGAGTGACCAATTGGTTGACTTCCGTCACCGTCATGCCCGCGCCCTTTGCGATACGCAGACGCCGCGAGCCGTTCAACAGTTTCGGGTTGTCGCGCTCGAGTGGCGTCATCGATCGAATGATGGCTTCCGTGCGATCGATGTCTTTTTCGTCGAAGTTGTCGATTTGTTCGCGCATTTTGCCGGCTCCGGGCATCATGCCCAGCAGCCCCTTCATCGAACCCATCTTGCGGACCTGTTGCAACTGTTCGAGGAAGTCGGAGAGCGTGAACGTGTTCGATTGGAATTTCTCGGCGACCTTGGCCGCGTCGTCTTCGTCGAAGTTCTTTTGCGCCTGTTCGATGAGTGTGAGGATGTCACCGAGGTCGAGGATTCGGCTCGCCATGCGATCCGGGTAGAACGGCTCGAGCGCATCGAGGTCCTCGCCGGTGGATGCGAACACAATCGGACGGTCAGTGAGACCGCGAACGGACAGGGCGGCGCCACCACGGGCGTCGCCGTCGAGTTTGGTGAGAACGACACCGGTGAAGTCGACGCCGTCTTGGAACGCCTTGGCGGTGAGGACCGCGTCCTGACCGATCATCGCGTCGAGCACGAACAGGACCTCGTCGGGATTCGTCGCGTCGCGAACCGCGCGCGCCTCGCGCATCAGTTCCTCGTCGACGCCGAGTCGACCCGCGGTATCGATGATGACGGTGTCGAACAATTTCTGGGTCGCGAACTTCACGCCGTCCTTCGCCACCTTCACGGGGTTGCCTTTGCCGTTACCGGGCTCGGGGGCAAAGATCTGCACCCCCGCCTGTTCGGCGACGACGGTCAACTGCGTGACGGCGTTCGGACGTTGGAGGTCACACGCCACGAGAACGGGGGTGTGTCCCTGGGACTTCAAATATTTGGCGAGTTTCCCGGCGAAGGTCGTCTTTCCCGACCCTTGCAGCCCCGCGAGCATGATGACGGTCGGCGGTTTCTTCGCAAACGTCAGTTGCGACTGGGTTCCGCCCAGAATCTGGACCAGTTCCTCGTTGACGATCTGGACGACCTGTTGAGCGGGGTTCAGGGCCTTGTTGACGTCATCCGACAGCGCACGTTCGCGAATGTTGCCGGTGAACGACTTGACCACCTCGAGCGACACGTCCGCGTCGAGCAGCGCTCGCCGAATTTCGCGAACCGTCCCGTCGACATCCGCCGCACTGAGTTTCCCCTTGGTACGCAGGCTCGACAGAGCCGACGTGAGTCGTTCCGAGAGGTTTCCAAAGACGGCCATAACCAGTCCAGACTAGTCTTCGAGCGAGTGGCGGGCACTGAGTTCGCGGTACGCGGTGGCGTTCCGACGAATCGCCGCGACGTCATCGTCCGTCAGTTCACGGCGAACTTTCCCCGGGACGCCGGCGACCAGCGAACGTGGCGGAATCACGGTCCCCTCGAGGACGACCGTTCCCGCGGCGATCAGACATTCGTCGCCAATCACCGCGTGAGACAGCACGGTGGCGTTCATGCCGATGAGGCAGTCGTCGCCGATCGTGCAGCCGTGGACGACCGCGGAGTGCCCGATGGAAACACCACGACCGATGACGGTCGGCGCGTCGTCGTCGACGTGAACCGCGACATTGTCTTGAATGTTGGATCCCTCGCCGAGAGTGATCGAGTTCATGTCCGCGCGAAGAACCGAACCAAAGTACACCGAGGCTCCCGAGGCGATGCGGACGCGACCGACGAGGGTTGCGTTCGGGGCGATCCAGGCGTCCTCGGCGATGACCGGCTCGTGTCCGTCGAATGCGCGCTTCATGACCACAACAGTAGGCGGTTAGTCGAGAAGTTGTCGGACAAACACGTGCGGGGTGAACCCGGTGAGGTCGTCGATGCTCTCGCCCTGTCCGACCAGTTTGACGGGGATGCCGGTGAGTTCTTGGACCGCGAAGACGAAACCGCCGCGGGCGCTGCCGTCGAGTTTCGTCAGCACCAGTCCGGTGACCCCGGCTTGTTCGAGAAACGCCTCGGCTTGGTTCAGCCCGTTTTGACCGGTCGTGGCATCGAGCACGAGCAGAACCTCGTTGATGGGCGCCTTCTTCTCGATGACACGCTTGATTTTGGCCAACTCGTCCATCAGCCCCGACTTGGTGTGGAGTCGACCAGCGGTGTCGATGATGACGACGTCGTGACCCTCCGCCGTTGCGCGTTCGACGGCCTGGAACGCCACCGCGGCGGGGTCCTGTCCGTCCACTTGAGGTTTGACAATGTCGACCCCGGCCCGTTCCGCCCAGGTCGCCAACTGGTCGACAGCGGCGGCGCGAAAGGTGTCCGCGGCTCCGACGAGAACACGCTTGCCACGAGTGGCGATGAACTTGGCGAATTTTCCAAGCGTCGTCGTTTTTCCGACACCGTTGACTCCGACCACGAGAACGACCGCGGGGAATCCCGACTCGGCTTGGAGAGAGAGGGTGGGGTCGAATGCGGCGAGACGTTCCTCGAGCACCTCCCCCAAAATTCTGCGCAGGTCTTCCGTGTCCAGATTCGCCGTGGCGTCCGCGACCGCGTGCACCGCCTCGATCACCTCGTCGGTGACCCGAGGCCCGAAGTCCGCCTGCAACAGCGTGTCCTCGAGGTTCTCCCAATCCGATTCGTCGACCAGTCGGGACCCCGTGAAGAGGTTTTGGAAAGCTTTCGCGAACGACCAGGCCATGGCAGTGACCCTACGCCTCGACCGGGGTTGCGATGCGTTGACCGACGACCGCGCTCACGCCGTCCCCGCGCATCGACACTCCGTAGAGAGCATCGGCGATCTCCATCGTGCGTTTTTGATGAGTGATGATGACCAACTGCGAGGACGCCCGAAGTTCCTCAAAAATACTGAGAAGACGACCGAGGTTCGCGTCGTCGAGCGCGGCTTCGACCTCGTCGAGGATGTAAAACGGCGACGGTCGAGCTTTGAAAATGGCGACGAGAAGTGCGACCGCCGCGAGCGATCGCTCGCCACCGGACAGCAACGACAGGCGTTCGATTTTCTTCCCCGCGGGCTTCACGCTCACCTCGATACCGGTCGTGAGCGGCGCATCAGGGTCGGTCAAGGTCAGATGACCCGTTCCGCCCGGGAACAACAGCGGCAAAATCCGGTCGAATGCCGCCTTCGTATCACGGAATGCGTCGATGAAAATCGACTGCATGCGGTCGTCGAGTTCGTCGATGATCTGCAACAGATCGGTTCGGGTCGAATCGAGGTCGGCGAGCTGTTCTGTCAAGAACTGGTGTCGTTGTTCCAGCGCGGCGAATTCTTCCAACGCGAGCGGATTGATTCGCCCGAGTTGGTCCATCGAGCGCTCGGCGTCTTTCAGTCGCGCCTCTTGTTCGGCGCGCGTGAAAGGGACGGGGGCGCCCTCGAGCATCGGGACGAGCGTGTCCGGGCCGTACTCGTCGACCAAAACCTGTTCCGTCAGCGCCATCTCGTCCGCTGCTTTTTCGAGCAGATTTCCGAGGTGCAGTTTCTTTTCGTAAATCTGCATTTCGAGACCGTGAACGCCGTCCTTCACGGAGGTCAGTCGTTGTCGCAGTTCGCTCTCGCGAGCGCGAAGGTCGGTGAGTTCGCCCGAACTCGCCGCGCGAACACGTTCCGCGTCCGCCAGTTTGACGTGGGCCTCCGCGACACTCGCATCCAGTGCAGCGAGGATCGGCGGGATGTCGGTCGACGACCGTTCGGCGTTCTCCAACTGGGTGCGACGGTGGACGCGTTGCGCGGCACGCTCTGCCGCCGCCGCCCGATCGCTTTCCAGGGTTCGCGCCATTTCATCGGCACGGTCGCGCTCCGACCGAACGCGCTCGCGCACGGTCTCCATGTCGATGCGAACCTGCAATTCCGTTGCACGGGCGGTGTCAAGGGCGAGGAGCGCGCTCTCGCGAGAGGACGCGTCGAGCGCGGGGCGAGGAGCAGCCAGAAACGCGTCGAGTGCTCGAACAGCCTCTCCCAGCTGTGCATCCGCCTCATCCACGGCCGTCGTCGCCTTGTCCAGCGCCGCGGTGATGCGCTCGATTTCCGAAGCCGCCGCATCCGCTTGAGCTCGAAGGCGAGACTTCTCCGAGATGATTTCGGCGTTGCGGGTGTCCGCTGCCCGCAATTCGGCCAGCGCGGTCTGGGCGACCGTTTTCGCGGTCTGAAGTTCTTCGCGTTGCGTGTCGAGCGCGTTGCGGCGACGTTCGATGTCCGTCGACACGGTTTCGAGACGCTCTTTGGCTTCGTCGCGTTCGCCCGCGAGTTCGATTCGGGAGCGTTGAGCGCCGTGACCGCCCCGCAACACAAATCGTGTGAGGACTTCCCCGGCGCGTGTGACGACGACCGCGCTGTCCGCGATTCCAGCCTTGACCATCGCAGGCCACGCGGCGCGGGCTGCAGCCAGGTCCTCGGCGACGTAGGTGTGAGCGAGAAGACCGGAAACCCCTGCGGGTCCCGCAACAACCTCGATGGCGGACTGGACTCCAGAGATGGTGGTGACCGACAGCGCTGACCCGTCGGTGTCCGCGAGAACCACCTCGACGCGACCTGCGTCGGTCGTGGTGGCGTGGGCAAGAGCGTCCAGTGCACTATCCCGAGAGTCGGCAAGAATTGCGTCGGCGAGCCCGCCGAGCGCAGCGGCGATGGCCGCCTCGAAACCCGGGGTGACCGTGATGTGATCGGCGACCAACCCGCGAATTCCCTTGCGACCCGTCACCGAGCCTCGGCCGTCCGTCGATTCGAGAGCCGACGACAATGCCGAGACGCGGGCCGCGAGAGCGTCGCGTTCGCGCTCGAGCGTGTGCAGCGACTCCCGATCGGAGTCCACCGCAGATTGCAGGTCGAGCACACGACCGTCCGCAGTCGTGACCGCGGTTTCGAGTTCTGAGTTGGTTCCGCCCGGCGCGTCCTCGATTTCCGACAGTGCGGATTCTGCTTCGGTCTGTCGAAGCGCCGCCGCTTCCCGTGCGCTTTCGTTGCGAAGAAGTTCACCCTGGGCACCGGCCACACGCGACCGGGCGAGGTCGACTCGACCCTCGAGTGCGGCGCGGTCACGGTCGTGCTGAGTAATCCGCGCGCCCTGCTCGGCAATCGCGGCGTCCATCGCATCGAGGTTCGCCGCCGCCTCGGCGGTTGCGGCAGCCGCCGAACCGACCTTGGACTCCATGTCACTGACCTGCAGTTCGAGAGCGACAACCTCGGCGCGCGCCGCGTCCACCATCTCGTCCGAAATCGCGAGAAGCGGTGTGGACTCGGCGACGTCCTGTGACAACAAGGTGATGCGGTCACGGATTATCTGGTTGAGGTTTCGGAAGCGCTCCCTGACCTGTTCCAGTTCGAACGAGACCCGCCGGTGTGCGTCCACCGCATCCGACGTGAGTTCCTGTTCCAGGGTTCGGATTCGAAGGGAAACGTGGTCCAGTTGGTCGGACACCGCGATGCGCTCGGTCTGCCGTTCCGTCTCGGTGTTCTGATGGTCGTTGATGTCCCGGCGCAACGCCACCACATCGGACGCGATGATTCGGGCGCGAGCGTCGCGGACAATCGCGGCAATGTTTTGTGCTTCCCGCGCGACTTCGGCTTGTTTCCCGAGCGGTTTCAATTGGCGACGGATTTCTCCGGACAGATCGTTGAGCCGGGTCAGGTTCGCCTGCATCGCCTCAAGTTTTCGGACCGTCTTTTCTTTACGGCGACGGTGTTTGAGGATTCCGGCGGCCTCTTCGATGAATTCGCGGCGATCCTCGGGGGTTGCCGACAGGACGGTGTCCAATCGTCCCTGACCGACGATTACGTGCATTTCCCGACCGAGACCCGAATCCGACAACAGTTCCTGAACGTCGAGGAGTCGGCACGACTCGCCGTTGATGGCGTATTCGGACTGACCGTTGCGAAAAAGAATTCGCGAAATCGTGACCTCGGTGTAGTCAATCGGCAGTGCGCCGTCCGAGTTGTCGATGGTAAGGATGACCTCGGCTCGACCGAGGGGGCCGCGAGTGTCGGTTCCCGCAAAGATGACGTCGTCCATCTTGCCGCCGCGGAGCGTCTTGGCGCCCTGCTCGCCCATCACCCAGGCGAGTGCGTCGACCACGTTGGACTTCCCCGACCCGTTCGGGCCGACGACAGCGGTGACCCCGGGTTCGAACTGGAAGGTCGTTGGTTGAGCGAACGACTTGAAGCCCTTGAGGGTCAGGGACTTCAGGAACATTCCTCCATTATCTCGAACCCGCGGGTGTCCCCCTAACGCCGGGTGCGGACCGCTCGCTGGCACCGCGGGCAGAAGTGCGAGGACCGGTTCTGCCACGGTTCCCGAACGATGAGCGTGTCACAGCGCGCACAGGGCTTACCCGCCTGGCCGTAGGCGTTGAGTGACACGTCGAAGTAGCCCGACTCGCCGTTGACATTGACGTACAGAGCGTCGAACGACGTTCCGCCAGCGACGAGCGCCGTGGACATCACGCCTCGAACCGCGTCAAACAGCCGGCGGTAATCGATGGGTCGGATGCGATCCGCGGGCGTTGCATAGTGAATCCCCGCTGCCCACAGCGCCTCGTCGGCATAGATGTTTCCGATACCCGACACAAGGTTTTGGTTGAGCATCGCAATCTTGACCCCGGTGGTGCGATTTCGGAACGCGGCGACGAGCGCGTCGATGTTCAACGCGGGGTCGAGGATGTCCCTGGCGATGTGGGTGACCGAGGACGGTATCCGGGTGGACTCCGAGCCGAGCCCAGCCGGTACGCCGTCGGCGACGTCGACGAGCGAGTCGATGGCGAGAGACCCGAACAGACGCTGATCGACAAACGCGACGGGCGACTGTCCGTCTAAAACGAGACGGACGCGTTCGTGTCGAATCGGCTCACCGTCGACGACGCGAATCTGTCCGCTCATGCCGAGGTGAATGACCAGTGCGTCCCCGCTGTCCAGCGGACACCAGACGAACTTGCCGCGCCGAACCGCGGCGTCGATTCGCGACCCCGACAGTGTCGAGGCGAAATTCTGGGCGCTGCCCGGATGGCGCTTTAGCGCGCGGGCATCACGCACGAGCACATCGGTGACCGTCGCGCCAACGAGGTGGGTGAGAAGCCCGCGGCGGACGACCTCAACCTCGGGCAGTTCCGGCATCGTCTATCCTGCAAATTTCGCCAGCGCGGCCATCGCCGCGTTCGCTTCGGCGGCCTTTTTACTCGAACCGCTCCCCGCACCCACGACGACGCCGTCGCTCGACACGGTGGCGTGGAACGTGCGGGCGTGTTCGGGCCCTTCGCCGTCGACATCGTAAACAGGCTTGCCCATCGCGTGACGGTCACAGTGTTCCTGCAGTGCGGTTTTGTGGTCCATCGACAGTCCGAACCGATCGGCCTGGTCGAACAGGGGACCAACCAGTCGAATCACGAGTTCCATGGCGGCGGGTTGACCGTGACTGAGGAACGTCGCTCCGATGAGCGATTCGACGACGTCGGCGAGGAGCGACGATTTGTCGTGTCCACCGGTCGCGATTTCCCCGTTACCCAGCCGGAGAAAAGCGCCGAGTCCGATCGACCGCGCAACTTCGGCCAACGCGAGTGTGCTCACCAGCGCCGCACGCCGCTTGGACAGTTCGCCCTCGGGCAGGTCGCGAAACCGCTCGAACAATTCGAGGGTGATCGCCTGCTGGAGGATGGCGTCCCCGAGGAACTCGAGTCGTTCGTAGTGTGTTCCGCCGTGTTCGTACGCGAACGACCGATGGGTCAGCGCCTGCACCAACAGATCCGCGGGAATCGACACACCGAGAATCCCGGCCAATTCGGCGGGGTCGCGGAACGCGGAAGAGTTCGTCATGGGAAAGACAACAGCGCGCCGGAACTCATCGTTCAGACGCGCCGTCGATCATCACAAATTAGACGTCAGCGACCTTGCGGCCCTTGTACTCCATGAACAAGGCGGTTCCGACGGAGTCGGTCACGACCTTGGCGCGGTGCGGAAGGCTGTACACGGTCTTGCCGTTTTCCACGGTCTTGACGAGGGTGGGCAACTCGGCCTTCCACTGCGAACGACGCGAGCGCGTGTTGGAACGCGACTGTTTGCGCTTGGGAACTGCCATGATTATGTCCTCTTCTTGGCGGCCGGTTTTGTGGCCGTGGTCGTTGTGTCGGAGGCCAACGCCTCCAGTGCCGCCCACCGCGGATCGATGTCCGACGATGTTGCCGAACGGGGCTCCGTCAGTTTCTCGCCCGTTTCCGGATCGAGCCCCAAACAGTCCTCGTTGCACAGCGGTTGGAACGGCAGTTCTAACACCACCGCGTCTCGAACAAGCGGTTCACAATCCACGTGGTTGTCGTGAACCGAGAATTCGAGTTCCTCTGTAGGAGAATACGCGAAAAGTTCCTGGAATTCCACTTCGATGGGCAGGCTGACCTCGTCGAGGCAGCGAACACACTCGCCGGAAGCGACGGTCGACACCTCGGCGGACACGAGAATTCCATCGTGGAGCCCTTCGAGGCGGACATCCATCACGATCGGTGTTCCCTCGGCGATGAAGGCGATGCCTTCACCCAACCGGTCGGGTGCGGGGAATTCGAGGTGCTTTTCTCGGTCTTCTCCGGTGCGATGTGACACATCAAACACGTTGATGTGAAACGGGTTAGAGGACGACGTCTTCACCCGTTAAGGGTAATGGCTCGTCGCCGCGGAACGCTACGAAAACTCGTCGGAATTCAAAAAACGCGAAACCGCGGCGGGGACGTAGGGCGAAACGTCCCCACCCAACGCCGCAACCTGCCGAACCAGCGACGACGAGACGTGACTGTTCGCGGGGTTGGGTAAGACGAACACGGTCTCGATTCCAGCGAGGTCCCGGTTGACGATCGCCATCGGCGTCTCGTAGGTCACATCGACCTCGGTCCGGATGCCTTTGACGATCGCATTCGCGCCGACCTCCTGGCAATAATCGACGAGCAGTCCGACACTCCAACTGGTCACGGTCACTCGATCGGCGATACCCGCTTCGGCCAGAGATTGTTCGATGAGTTCCACTCGCCTCGTGACCGGCAACAACGCCGACTTACTGGGGTTGTGGACCACGACGACATGGACCGCGTCGAAGAGGTTGCGGGCGCGCTCCACCACATCGAGGTGTCCGAGTGTGACGGGGTCGAACGAACCGGGAACCACGGCGAGCGAAGGCATAGACCCAGCGTAATCGCGGAGGGCGAACCTGTCAGTTTTTCCCCAAAAATTCTCGCTCGCGTTGCGACAATCGACGCTCGAGGGCTTCCCGCAGAGCGGCGTGATCCGCCAGGGTCGGATCCGCTACCAATACGGCTGCCGCGTGTGACCGCGCGGCGTCGATGACCTCGCCATCAACCGTGACCCGCACCAACACCAAGCCGCTCCGTCCTCCCGATTGGCTCTCTCCCAGCACATCCCCCTCGTGGCGCAACTCGAGGTCCT
>CAMDKN010000024.1 GCA_945901035.1 Gulosibacter massiliensis
AGATACGTCTTGCCCGTCCCCGCTGGACCGATACCGAAGGTGATGGTCGCGTGCTCAATCGCGTCGATGTAGGCCTTTTGTCCGGCGGTCTTCGGACGAATCGTTTTGCCTCGAGCAGACAGTATCGCTTCGCCCAAAACGCCCGAGACGCTGCCGCCCGCACGCGTGATGGTCGACCCTTCGACCACGTCGCTGTCAGCGAGGTCGACTCCGTTCGCGATCATGTCCATCAACTCGCGGATGTGGCCCTCGACTCGGGAGACTTCCACCGATTCGCCGTCGACCGAAATGACGTTGCCACGCGAGTGGATCGACACGGAGGGATAGCGCTGTTCGAGCGAGTTGAGGAAGCGGTCCTGTGGACCGAGCAACCGGACCATCGCAAACCCGTCGACTTCGATGTCGAGACGTGTGACGTCACTCTTGGCCAAGGGAACCTTCCGACAGTCCGCCCGCGAGAACGTGCGCGTGGACGTGAAAAACGCTCTGGCCGGCGTTAGCGCCGGTGTTGAATATCAGACGGAAATCACCGTCGGCGTGTTCGGCGGCAAGCTCACGCCCGACCGCCACCATCTCCGCGAGCAACGCGGGGTCGCCCGCGGCGAGTTCCACCACATTGGCGTACGCCTCGGTTTTCGGAACCACGAGGAGGTGCAGCGGTGCGCGGGGTGCGATGTCGCGAAACGCGATGATCCGTTCGGACTCGAAGACGATGTCCGCAGGGATTTCCCGCGCAATGATGGAAGAGAAAATGCTCATTTGGTTCAGTCTATCGCCGTCACCACACGCCACCCAGGGCGAAAAGAGCCGCTATCGCCGCCGGACCCGCGGTGGAGGTTCGAAGGATCGGACCGTCGAGGCGAATCGGGGTCGCGCCTAACGTGCGCAGGGCGTCGATTTCGGCGTCCGAGATTCCGCCTTCCGGTCCCACGACGATTCCGATGGTGGTCGGCTTGCCCGCGGCCGCGAACCAGCTCGACAGTGATTGCTCGCCTCGCGGGTCGAGCACGATCCAGGTCGCGTCGGGTTCGGTCGCACAAATTCCGGCGGTGTACACGGGTTGGGTGATGGCCGGAATGCGACTGCGCATCGCTTGTTTGGACGCTTCGCGAACAATGGCGGTCCAGCGGGCGACGCCCTTTGTCACCTTGTCGCCGACCCACTTCGACACCGACCGTTCGGATTGCCACGGCATGACGACCGACACCCCCAGTTCCGTGGCGGCCTGAACCGCGAGTTCGTCGCGGTCGCCTTTCGCCAGCGCTTGGGCCAACACGATTCGGATTGGCGATTCGCCGTCACGGCGAGGGTTCTCGACGGAACACTCGACACGCGCTTTGTCCGCGACGGTCACAGTCGCGTCTGCACGCCAACCGTTTCCGTCAGAGACCTCGAAGCGGTCGCCGACACGAACGCGAGCGACCTGAACAGCGTGCCGCGCCTCGTCGCCGACGAGTTCGACCGTCCGTGTCGCGGCGGACAGTGCCTGGTCGACGAAATACAGGTTCGCCATTATTCGGTGAAGAACCGATCGCGCAGTTTCGCGAACAGACCCTGGCGGTGTTCGGCGAGGTGAGGCGTTGCCGCGGGCCGAAGCGACGCGAACTCGTCCATCAGTTTCGATTCCTTCGAGTTCAGCTTGGTGGGGGTCATGACCTGAACGCCGAACTTGGCGTCGCCGCGTCCGCTGCCGCGAAGGTGTCCGACACCGCGATTTTTGACGACGACGACGTCACCCGATTGAGCGCCCGGCTTGATGTCGAACGAAATTTCGCCGTCGAGAGCGTTGAGTGAAATCGAGGTACCGCGAACCGCGTCGACCATGTCGATCTGTACTGTGGCGAGCAGGTCATCGCCCTGACGTGCCCAGACGTCCGACGGAGTGATGTGGAACTCGACATAGACGTCTCCGGCCGGTCCGCCCGCTTCGCCGACCTCGCCGACGCCGCGAAGATGAACGCGCTGTCCGGTCTCGATTCCCGCGGGGATGTGAATGTCCAGAGTGGTGCGAGCCCGAACCCGACCGTGACTCGCACACGTGGGGCAGGGCGCCGCGATGACGGTGCCGTATCCGCGGCAGGAGCCACAGGGGGTCGCGGTGACGATGTTGCCCAAGAGGCTGCGAACCTGACGCTGCACGGATCCGCTGCCGCCGCACACGTCACAGCGCGAGGGGTTTGTACCAGGCGAACAACACGACCCGTCGCAGGTCTCACATCGGACCGCGGTATCGACCTCGACTTCTCGGTCGCTGCCAAAAATGGCGTCGACCAGTTCGATGTCCACGCGCAACAGCGCATCGTTTCCGCGTTGGGCACGGCTCGCGGGACCGCGGGTTTGACCGCCACCGAAGAACGCGTCGAAGACGTCGCCCATGTTCCCGAAACCGGGCATGCCGCCCTGACCCTGACCGCCCATGTCGTAATTGCGGCGCTGTTCGGGGTCGCCCAGAACATCGAACGCGTGGGTGACGGCCTTGAAATTGTCTTCGGCGTCCGCCGCCGAGTTCACGTCCGGGTGCAGTTCTCGGGCGAGCTTGCGGTACGCCTTCTTGATTGCGTCCTGACTGGCGTCGCGCGCCACCCCCAAGACCTCGTAGTGGTCCATCAGTCGTCGTCTCCCAGTACCTGCGACAGATAGCGTGCGACCGCGTCGACCGCAGCCATGTTAAGCGGATAGTTCATGCGGGTCGGACCCAGAATCGCGACCCGTGCCGAGTCGCCGCCCGTCGAGGAGTAGGCGCGCGACACGATCGCCGCGTCGGACAAATCGTCGACCATTTCGCGACCGATTCGAACGCCCGAATCGTGGGGAGCGTCGCGCATCTCGCCGAACAAACGCAGCAGCGTCACCTGTTCCTCGATGGCGTCGAGGACGGGGGCAACGGTTCGGGCAAAATCGTTGTCCGATCGCACGAGTTTGGGTGTTCCCGCCACGATGAGTTTGTCTTTGCGATGGGAATCGACCTGCGCACGCAGAGCGAGCCGAACTGCTTCGAGCAGCGCCGCGAGGGCGGGCGGTGCGTCGCGCACGAGTGCGGCCATCACCCCGTCAATCTCTCCGAGCGCGACCCCGGCGATCGTTGTGGCGACGCGCGCGCGCAGGTCGGCAATGGTGTCGTCGTCCAACACGCGGTCGAAGTCGACCATGCGCCGATCGACGCTGCCCGCCGTCGTGATGAGCACCGAGAACGCTTTGGTCGGCGACACCGAGACCAGTTCGACGTGGGCCGCCTTATCGTTCCCCAGAGTCGGAAACTGAACCAACGCGACCTGGTTCGTCAAATCGGACAACAGTTTCACGCTTCGAACGTAGAAGTCGTCGACGTCGAGGGACTCGTCAAGAAAACGGTGGATCGCGAGGACCTGTTGGGACGTGAGGGGCGTGACTGCGCTCAACGAGTCAACGAACCGGCGGTAGCCGAGGTCGGTCGGCACGCGCCCCGAGGAGGTGTGCGGTGCGTGGATCAGGTTCGCTTCTTCCAAGAGCGCCATGTCGTTTCGAATGGTCGCCGAAGACACACCGAAATCGTGACGTTCGACTATCGCCTTCGATCCGACGGGTTCGCGCGAATCGACGTAGTCCTCAACGATGACGCGCAGCACCTCGAGCGCTCGCTGCGAAACCATTGACACCTCCACGATTGGCACTCTCAGGGGTAGATTGCTAATATTTCAATATTACGCGCCGGCAGAGCGCCCACCGTCACCCACAGGAGTCAACAATGTCCGATTCAACGCCACCCGCTTCGTCCAATCAGCTCGGCGGGCTCGCTCACGTGCTCGGCATTCTCACCAGCTTTGTGGCGCCGCTCATCATCTGGCTGACCAACACGTCGCGCGATGCGCACGTCGACGCGAACGCCAAAGAAGCGCTGAACTTCCAGATCACGATTGCTGTGGCGCACGTGGCGAACAGCGTCCTCGGTGTGGTTCTGTTTTTCATCTGGCCACTGTTCGGCTGGGCCATCACGCTCGGGCTGTTGGCCATCAGCGTCTGGTGGGGGTTGCTCGCGTTCCTGTCGGCGAACTCGGGTGCGGCCTACCGCTACCCCTTCGCGTTCCGACTCGTCGCCTAGTCCGCGAGGAGCGTTCGGACAACCAAGTCCGCCAGCAGCCGTCCTCGGCGCGTGAGAACCACTCGCCCGGCGATGGCTCGTGCGCCGTCGACCAACCCGTCGGCGATCAGCCCCGCCACCGCAGCGCGGCCGAGCGGTCCGAGTGAATCGATCGCGATTCCGTCGCGCACCCGGACGCCCAACAACACCGATTCGTACACCCGCTGTTCGTCGTCCAAAATCTCGCGTTCAAGCGCCGGCGATTCACCCGCACCGATGCGCTCGGCGTAAGCAGCGGGGTGCTTCACGTTCCACCACCGCACGCCGTTCAGATGACTGTGGGCTCCCGGACCGAAGCCCCACCAGTCCGTTCCCTGCCAGTACGACAGGTTGTGCAGCGAACGCACCGCGGGGTCTTTGGCCCAGTTGCTCACTTCGTACCAGTCGTACCCCGCTGCGGTGAACAGGTCGTCGGCCAGTTCGTACATGTCCGCGTGCACATCGTCGTCGATCGGTTCCAACTCGCCGCGGCGAATCCGACGTTCGAGCGCGGTGCCGTCCTCGATGATGAGCGCGTAGGCCGACACGTGGTCGGTATCGAGCGCGAGTGCCGCCTCGACCGATTTCCGCCAATCGTCCAGCGATTCGCCCGGGGTCCCGTAAATCAGATCGACCGAGGTCCCCAGCCCCGCGGCTTTTGCCCAGCCCACCGCGGTGACCACGGATTCGGGGTTGTGGGTGCGGTCGAGTGTGGCGAGCACAGCGGGAACCGCCGATTGCATCCCAACCGACACTCGGGTCACTCCGGCGGCGGCGAGTTCGCGCATCCCGGCTTCCGACACCGAGTCGGGATTGGCCTCGATGGTCATCTGGGCTCCGGGCACAATCCCGAACGACTCCCGAACCGCATCGAGGATTCGAGCGATGTCCGCAGTCGGAAGGAGCGTCGGAGTTCCGCCCCCGATGAACACCGTCGCAGCGGGTCGAACGGGGTGTCCTCCGTCGACCAACACCCGACGCGAGAAGGCGATTTCACCGAGAAGGTCGTCGACGAACGACTGGCGTGTGACTCCGCGGAGTTCGGTCGCGGTGTAGGTGTTGTAGTCGCAGTAACCGCAGCGCGCGGTGCAGAACGGGATGTGCAGATAGACGCCGAACGGCGTTTCGGATGTTCCGACAACCGGCAGGGACCCGTCCCTCGGTGCGACTTCTCCGCGCGGGAGCGCGACCACTAGGAGCCGGTCCAGATGATGGACATCCGAATCATCATGACGGCAACCGCGACCGCGACGATTCCCATCCCAATCGTGGCGTAACGAGTGCGGTCAACCAGCGCCCACAGCACCACACCAATCACCATGGCCATCGCCACGATCAAGTACAGCCAGAACTCGAGGCCGTCGCCGACCGGGGGGTAGCCCCTCAGCGGCTGCACAATGGACACCACGATCTGGATGATGAGCAGAAGCGCGATTCCCGCGGTGGACAGAACCGTCGAGTCGCGCGGCGCGAAACCGCGAATTCCGGACACCAGCGACCACACACCCGACGCGAGTGCCAGGGTTACCTCGATGAGAGTCCACCAATCACTCATGGGGAAATCCTGTCACGACCCGGGCGACCCCGTTGGACACGGCAACGATCGCGACGAGCCGTCCCTCGTCGACCGCGGCGACGAGTGGCGCATCCGGCACGGTGGAGGCCACCTTCTTCCCGTGACCGATGTCGGTGGTTTCGGCGTCACTCATCGACCAGGTCGGGAACAGTTGACCGGCGACTCGGGCGGGGGCGATCAACCGCGACTCGTCGATCGCATCCGGCAGGCACGCGTCATCCACACTGAACGGCCCGACGCGTGTCCGTCGAAGCGCAGTGAGGTGTCCCCCGCACCCGAGTGCACCGCCGATGTCCCTCGCGAGAGCGCGAATGTAGGTTCCGGACGAACAGTCGACGGTCACGTCCACGTCGATGGCGGTGGGTGTGCGTCGAATGGCGTGAACATCGAAACGGGACACGGTGACGGTCCGGGCGTCGAGCACGACGCCGTCGCCGGCACGCACCCGGTCATAGGCGCGCTGCCCGTCCACCTTGATGGCCGACACCGCCGACGGGCGCTGTTCGATTGTTCCCGTCAGGGCCGTGACCTGATCGCGAATGTCGGCGTCCGATATGTCCGCGAGGACAGCCGGATCGGCGACCGTCACCGCCTCGCCCTGCGCGTCGTCGGTCACCGTCGATGAGCCCAGCCGAATTGTCGCGGTGTACGTCTTGTCCGCACCGACGAGAAACGTGAGCAAACGGGTGGCTGTTCCGACACCCAACACCAGCAAACCGGTCGCCATCGGGTCGAGCGTTCCCGCGTGACCGACCTTCCGGGTCCCCAGCGCCCTGCGTGTGACGGACACGACTCCGTGGCTCGTCGGACCTTCGGGTTTATCGACGAGAAGGATTCCAGTAACCACGATCGGAGAATATCAGGGTGAGTTGTGCGGTCGTTAGGAGAGCGACTTCGTGTGCCACACGGTTTTGGTCTCGACGAACGCCGCGATTCGGTCAACCGCACACTCGGTCGCCCCGAAAGTTCCGGGACGAATGACGCGCATGAGCGTTTCCGCCGCCGACCGCTCGCACTCCACGGCGAGTTCCCGTTCAGCCCCGGTTAGGTCGATGGCATTGACGTCGGCGTGAGACGCCAGCCACGGAGTCACCTCGGCGACCGAACCCGTCAGAATGTTGATCGCACCGCCGGGGACATCACTGGTCGCGAGCACCTCCGCGAACGTCATCGCGGGGCACGGCGCCGACTCGCTCGCGAGCACCACAACCGCATTTCCGGTGGTGAGCGCGGGGGCGATTGACGCGACGAGACCGAGCAGCGACGTTCCGTTTCCGGACGGCGCAACCAGCGCGACGACACCGGTCGGTTCAGGGACGGACAGATTGAAGAACGGACCGGCAACGGGGTTCGCCCCGCCGTGCACCTGTGCGAACTTGTCGGTCCAACCGGCGTACCAAACGAGACAGTCGATCGCCGAGGCGACCTCGGCTCGGGCATCCACCGGCTTCACGCCGGTCGCCTGGATAATCTCGGTCACGAACTGTTCCGCACGACCCTCGAGCATCTCGGCGATTCGATAGAGGACCTGACCGCGGTTGTAGGCGGTCGCTCCGGACCATCCCGCCACAGCCGCTCGAGCGGCGACAACCGCATCGCGCGCGTCCTTGCGACTCGCCTGAGCGACGTTGGCGAGGAACTCCCCGGCGGGACTGGACACCGTGGTGGTTCGCCCCGATTCACTCCGCGGGAACTTTCCGCCGATGAACAGTTTGTAGGTCTTGGGGACGGCGAGTCGGGTCATCGTGCACCTCCGCTGGCGAGATAGGCCGCGAGACCGTGTCGGCCACCCTCGCGCCCGTAACCCGATTCTTTGTACCCGCCGAACGGGCTGGTCGGGTCGAACTGGTTGAAGGTGTTCGCCCACACCACGCCGGCCCGGAGCGAATCGACAACCCGCAGCATGCGGCTCGCGTTGTTCGTCCACACCCCGGCACTCAGTCCGTAGGGCGTGTTGTTGGCTTTCGCGATCGCCTCATCGGGCGTGCGGAAGCTGAGAACCGACAGCACTGGTCCGAAAATCTCGTCTTTCGCCACGGTGTGACTCGTCGTCACATTCGTGAATATCGTCGGGCGGAACCAGAACCCAGCCTTCGGAATTTCGCAGTCGAGTGTCCAGCGGTCCGCGCCCTCCGCCTCGCCGGTCGCCGCAATCGCGGTGATGCGGTCGAGCTGGGCGCGCGAGTTGATCGCACCGATGTCGGTGTTCTTGTCGAGCGGATCGCCGAGGCGCAGTGTCGACAGTCGGCGCGTCAGTTTTTCGACCACCTCGTCCTGGACGTTCTCCTGGACCAGAAGGCGCGAACCCGCGCAACACACGTGACCCTGGTTGAAGAAGATTCCGTTGATGATGCCCTCGACCGCTTCGTCCATCGCCGCGTCATCGAAGATGATGTTGGCGCCTTTGCCACCGAGCTCCAGAGTGAGCCGAGTGTCCGTGCCGGCGAGCGTGCGGGCGATGCCGCGTCCCACCGCGGTTGACCCGGTGAACGCGATCTTGTTGATGCCCGAGTGCTCGACCAGAGCCTGACCGGCGACACCGCCGAGACCGGGGATGATGTTGACCACGCCCGCGGGCAGCCCGGCCTGTTGGCACACGTCGGCGAACAATAGAGCCGTCAACGGGGTGGTCTCAGCGGGTTTGAGAACGACGGTGTTTCCCGCAGCCAGTGCGGGGGCGACCTTCCACGCCAGCATCAGCAGCGGAAAGTTCCAGGGAATGATCTGACCGGCGACTCCCAGCGACGACGGCTTCGGGCCGAGCCCGGCAAATTCGAGTTTGTCGGCCCACCCGGCGTAGTGAAAAAACCACGCTGCGACGAGCGGGATATCGATGTCGCGCGTTTCGCGAATCGGCTTGCCGTTGTCGAGGGTTTCGGCGACAGCAAACTCGCGGGCACGCTCCTGAATCAACCGAGCAATCCGAAACAGGTACTTGCCGCGTTCGGCTCCGCCCATCTTCGACCACACGGTGTCATAGCTCTTTCGCGCGGCGGCGACAGCCCGGTTCACATCGGCGGCATCGGCGAGGGCGATTTCCGCGATGGGTTTTTCGGTCGCGGGCGAGATGGTCGTCATCGAACCACCGTGTCCGTCCGACCAGGCTCCGTCGATGAACAGACCGTACGACTTCTGAAGTTTCAGAATCGCGGTCGATTCCGGTGCGGGGGCGTAATCACGAAATGTCATGCGCGTTTCCTAGTCCACGGTCACGTAGTCGGGGCCGCTGTAGTGGCCGGTGGTCATCTTTTGACGTTGCAGCAGGACGTCGTTGAGCAAACTGGAGGCGCCAAAACGGAACAGGTGCGGGTGGATCCACTCCTCGCCCGCGACCTCGGCGACCGCGACCAGATAGCGAATCGCGTCCTTGGACTGGCGAATTCCGCCCGCCGGCTTGACGCCGATGCGCTCGCCGGTGAGGGCGAACCAGTCCCGAACGACCTCCAGCATCAAAACGGTGGTGGGCAGAGTCGCCGCCGGCTGAACTTTTCCGGTCGAGGTCTTGATGAAATCGGCACCGGCGAGAATCGCCAGCCAGGACGCGCGTTTGATGTTGTCGTACGTGCGAAGCTCGCCCGTTTCCAGAATGACCTTGAGGTGCGCGTGGGTTCCGTCGGGGCGTTCACAGGCCCGCCGAATGGCTACGATTTCGGAGAACACCGCGTCGAGATCGCCCGAGAGGAACGCGCCGCGATCGATCACCATGTCGATTTCGGTCGCACCGGACGCGACGGCGTGACGTGTGTCCGCGAGTTTGATGGCGAGCGTCGAGCGCCCGCTGGGGAAAGCGGTGGCGACCGAGGCGATTCCGACTCCGGTCACTCCGTCACCGGCTCGTGCACCGAGTGCGGTCACGGCGTGGTGGACCATATCCGGGTACACGCACACTGCCGCAACACGCGGAGCCGTCGGATCCGCGGGGTCGGGTAACAGCGCCTTCTGCACGAGCGAACGCACTTTGCCACGCGTGTCGGCGCCCTCCAGCGTGGTGAGGTCGATCAGTCGAATGATGGTGTCAAGCGCCTCGCGCTTGGAATCGTTTTTGATGGAGCGGGTTGCGAGTCGCGCGGCGCGGTCTTCGAGCCCGATGGCGTCGACTGACGAAAGTCCGTAGAGAAATGCGCGAAGGGACGACGAGTCGACAACACCGCGGGCACGCGAGCGCTCGGTGGTCGGGAATCCCGCGACCGCGTTGGCGTCGCCCGATTCCGAGCCATCGACAATGGAAATCGCCACGATTCCCGTGTCACGGGCGAGGGCCAACAGGCGTCCCGCTTTCCAGCGCGTAATGGTCAAAATCTCGCCGATCTCGTCCTGCGTTTTTCCGTCGTCGTAATAGAGTCGAGCCGCGCGCAGAGCGAGATCGTTGTCCGAAATTTCCGTCACAGACGCACTCTACGCGCATATGAGCAGAATGCCAACATTTGCGCGCGCGGCTACAGGTGGAGCGTGCCGTCCGCGATGAGGGTGCGGATGTTCCGGAAGTCGCCGTGCAAAGCCTCGATGAGTTCCTCCACGGAAGCGAAGGGCACGTTGTCTCGAAGCCAGTGGGTGAATCGGATTTCCGCGACCGCACCGTAGGCGTCAAAGTCCGCGTCGAGCGCATGGGCCTCGACCTGATTGCGCGTTACATCGGTGAACGTCGGGTTCTTGCCCACCGAGATACCCGCTAGGTATTCGACGCCCAAAACCAGAACGCTGCCCGCGTACACCCCGGATTTCGGGATGAAGCCCTCGTTGTTTTCTTCCAGGTTGACCGTCGGGTAACCGAGCACCCGCCCGCGCTGGTGACCGTGAACGACGAGCCCGCGCACGCGGTGCGGGCGACCCAGTAACTGGGCGGCGGTTTCGACATCGCCGGCGGCGAGGGCGTCGCGAATTGTCGAGGACGACACTTTCACCCCACCCTCCAGGCAAACATCCCGGAGCACATCGACGGAAAAACCGCGCGCGTCACCCATCTCGGTGAGCGTTCCCACGTTTCCCGAACCGCCGGAGCCGAAACGAAAATCGGCCCCGACCAGGATCAACTGGGCCGACAGACCGTCCACCAGGATGCTCTGAACAAAGTCTTCGGGTGATGTGGCGGCGAATTCTTCGGTGAACGGTAACACGACGACGAGGTCCGCACCGGCGTCGTGGAGCGCTTCGACTTTTTGGGGAATCGACAACAGCGGCGTGGGGGCACGCGACGGGTCGAATAGTTCGAGCGGGTGGCGATCGAAGGTCACGACGGCTACTCGTCGACCATCGGCTTTTTCGCGCAACGTGCGCAGCACCTCCCGATGCCCGATGTGGACACCGTCAAATTTTCCAATCGTCACGACCGAATCGACTCCGTCGCGCGGCAACGGCCAGTTCATCGGCGAACTCCCCGAGCCCACCAGAGCCCGAGCATCGGAAGAATCACAGGCAAGAACCCGTACCCCGCACCGAAATACGACCACACCGAGTTGGCGTGGAAGAGCGACGGAATGAGAACGGTCAGGAACCCGACGCTGAGCACACCGATCAGTTCCACGATCATGATGACGATGGCGAAATTGCGCCACCTGCGAATAATCGCGAGCACAGCGAGCAAATAGTGGGCGGCCGCAATCGCGGACATCGTGTAGGCGAACGGCGCGTCGGAAAACTTGGTGATGATTTGGAAAACGCTGCGACCCGTCGCGGCGAGGGCCAAAATCAAATAGCCGATTGTGAGCAAGCGCCCGAAGCCGTCTTTCACTTTTTTTCCT
>CAMDKN010000025.1 GCA_945901035.1 Gulosibacter massiliensis
TCGTCGCCGTGGTTCTTCGATTCGAAGGTGTGGAGGGAGGTCAAACCCCGCGTCGTCGAACTCACCGACGTCAAGCGCCAAGACGAAGCCGAGTTCCGCGACATCCTCGACCGAATGCGCAACGGGGCGATGACGTCGACGGACGGAGCTGCGCTCAACGACATCGGCGCCCGACGGCCGATCCCCGAAGGGACCGTGACCCTCTCCACTACCAACGCCAGCGCGAACAGCATTAACGCCAAGGCACTCCGCGACCTGCCGGGCAAGTCGGTCACTGCGGCGGCCATCATCGAGGGGGATTTCGGTGGACAACTTCCCGCCGAGGAGGAACTGGAACTGAAGCCCGGCGCGCGGGTCATGTTTTTGCGCAACGACTCGGCGACCGAGGGAAGCCGCTGGGTTAACGGCACCGTCGGCACGGTCGTCAAAATCGATGCCGCGGTGCACGTCGCTCTTGACTCTGACCCCCGAAACACGGTCGAAGTTCAGCCTGTTCAGTGGGAAAAGATTCAGTACACCTACGACCCGGATACGAACCGTGTCGAAGAGGACATCATGGCGACGTTCGCGCAGTTCCCGCTGCGACTCGCCTGGGCCGTCACGATTCACAAGTCGCAGGGTCAAACGCTCGATTCCGCGGTGTTGGACTTTGGCCGCGGGGCGTTCGCCAACGGTCAGGCCTACGTCGCGTTCTCCCGCATCCGAACGCTCGACGGTGTCTTTCTGTCTCGCACACTGCAACCGAGCGACATCCAGGTCGATCGGCGCGTGGTCGAATTCATGCGTACCGCCAAAGACAACGACTTTCTCGAATAACCTCTAGAACGGCGGGGGTTCGGGCGGTTTCGGCAACCCGAGGCGCTCACGAAGTTGCTCACCCTCGATGACGTTTGCCGCGGACATCAAAAGCCCCAGTTTGACGTGTTCGGCGAGTCCGGCGCTTCCCAGCATCGTGAACCCCAGCGGCTCACCCTTGATCGCCCCTTCGGCGGTCGAGGCGACCACCACCCAGCCCGTCACGATCAGTGACGAGCCCTGCGTTCGCTTGATGAAACTTGTTACCGCATCGTCCATCGTGATTTCCATGCATTCTCCGGTCTCCTCCGTTGTCGGCGGAAGGTCGCTTAGGATACAGAGCACCACCGACACGAAACCGGATTCCGCCCGGAATACAGTGGTGATAAACAACGAAAAGTAATATCATTATTGATATCGTTCCGCGGTGAGCACGATTGAAAAATCACTACGGAATCTGCGGAATAATCCGGAAAATGCACAATTTGCCGAGCTGTTCGCGGTTTGCGTATATTTTTTCGGGGCACCGCACCATGACGGAGGTTCGCACATTGTTTTTAGAACGGGATTGCTCGAGGACCCGAGGATTGTGATTCAATCGCGGGGTAAATCAGCGAAGGGGTATTAGGTTCGCCAACTGCTTCAGCTGATCGACAAAATGGAGAGGGATGGTTTTCATGATTGATCCGACTCATTACAAATACAGTGTGCAATGGAGTGCGCGCGACCGTGAATTCGTTGGCACTGTCGCAGAGTTTCCTTCTCTCACCTGGCTCGACGAAAGTGAACGCGACGCATTTGAGGGCATCAAACAAATCGTTGCCGACATCGTGGTGGAGATGATCGAGGGCGGAGAGACGCCGCCAACGCCGTTGTCCGAACGGGATTTCTCGGGGAAACTGATGCTCCGAATTCCTCCTGAATTGCATCAGCGACTTGCTACCGAAGCAGCAGAGAACAACATCTCACTAAACCGACTTATCTCGGCCAGGCTTGCCAAAGCCGGTTGAGAACGTCGAAACGGTAGGCTCGTCCCATGCTTCTCAGCGACCGAGACATTCGCGCCGAAATCGAATCGGGCCGAGTTCAACTCGACCCACTCGACATGGGCATGATCCAGCCGTCGAGTATCGATGTGCGGTTGGACAAGTTCTTCCGGCTCTTCGACAACCACAAGTACCCGTTCATCGACCCGGCCGAGGAACAGCCCGATTTGACCCGCGGGGTCGAGGTGGATCCGGGTGAGCCGTTCATCCTGCACCCGGGCGAGTTCGTTCTGGGTTCGACGTTCGAACTCGTGACACTGCCCGATGACATTGCCGCTCGACTCGAGGGCAAATCGTCGCTGGGGCGACTCGGCCTGCTCACCCACTCGACCGCGGGATTTGTTGACCCGGGTTTCAGCGGTCACGTGACCCTCGAACTCAGCAATGTGGCGACGCTTCCGATCAAGCTCTGGCCGGGAATGAAGATCGGGCAGTTGTGCTTCTTTCGCCTCACCTCGCCAAGCGAACACCCCTACGGCAGTGACAAGTACGGCAGCCGATACCAGGGACAGCGCGGGCCGACCGCATCGCGCTCGTGGAAGAACTTCCACAAGACCGCGCTCTAGGCCGACAAGTCTCGACAGCACGTACGTCTGTGCCGGCTTACAGTCGTGATTCGACCAACTGTTCGTGTTGCCAGACCAGCCACGGGCTGAACGCGAAGGGAGCCCCTTCGATGGCGGCGCGCAGGCTATCCGGGCTCACCCAGCGCCATTCGGACACCTCGTTCGGTGAGGGGTTCGGTTCCCCCACCGCAGTCGCGGCGAAAACGGGACATATCTCGTTCTCGACGATTCCCGACGCATCGACAGCGCGGTAGCGGAAATCGGGCAACACACTGTGAATATTGGTGATAGTCATTCCGAGTTCCTGTTGCGCCCGGCGAAGGATTGCGTCGTCGATGGACTCGTCCGGCGCGGGGTGTCCACAGAACGAGTTCGTCCACACCCCCGGCCACGTCAATTTGGTGAGCGCGCGCCGTGTCACGAGGACATCGCCGTCGGCGTTGGTGACGTGACAGGAAAAGGCGAAATGAAGAGGCGTGTCACTGGTGTGCACGGTCGCCTTGGACGCCGTGCCAATGGGTGACCCGTCCTCCGCAACGAGGATGACCAATTCTTCGACAGTACTCACAAGACAACAGGTTATCCTGAGAGTGTGCTGTGCCAAAAGACCCTCGTGAGTGTGGCGAACCGATGACTCGCCTGGCTTTATACAACCGCGTGTCCGAAGAATCGGCGTCGCTCGTGATTCGGGGCTATTCGACCTCGTTCGGCATGGCTTCTCGTATTCTTTCGCGGGATTCCCGCCGACACATCGACAACATTTACGCACTCGTTCGTCTCGCCGACGAAGTGGTGGACGGCGTCGCGGTCGAAGCGGGACTCAGCAGTGCCGAGGCCGGAAAACAACTCGACGCTCTTGAAGCGGACACGTATTCCGCAATGGAAACGGGCTATTCGACGAATTTGATCGTCCATGCGTTTGCCCTGAGCGCGCGGGAAGTTTCAATTCAGCGCGACATCGTCGAACCATTTTTCACGTCGATGCGGATGGACCTGACCGACCGCGTCTATACCCAAGAATCCTTTGACACCTATGTTTATGGATCGGCCGAAGTGGTCGGACTGATGTGCCTCGCGGTGTTTATTCGCGACGACAAGCCCGGCGCTGAGACGGCACTGACGCTGTACAACGGCGCGCGATCACTGGGGGCCGCCTTTCAAAAGGTGAATTTTTTGCGCGACCTGGCGGCGGACGTGGATGACCTCGGCCGCTCGTATTTTCCCGGCGTCACGATTGCGACGTTCAGCGAAGACGACAAGAACCGCCTCTGCGACGACATCGCGGACGATTTGGACGCCGCCGCGCGAACTATCCCGCTTCTTCCACGCGATGCGGCCCGTGCCGTCGGTCTCGCGCACGGACTTTTTGCACGACTCAACTCGCGAATTCGCGAAACTCCCGCCGACGTTCTCAAGTCGACTCGCATCCGCGTGAACGACATCGAAAAACTCCTCATCGCCGCGCGCGTCATAGTTCGCGGAGGAAAGTAGACCCATGACCCAACACCATGTCGTCATCATCGGAGCCGGCATCGGCGGGCTCGGTGCCGCGGGACTTCTCGCCAAGGACGGATATCGCGTCACCGTGCTCGAATCGCTGCCGATTGTCGGTGGACGAGCGGGCACGTGGTCGAAGGACGGATTCCGCTTCGACACCGGCCCGTCGTGGTACCTCATGCCCGAGGTGTTCGACCACTATTTCCGCCTGATGGGTTCGTCTAGTGCGAAGGAGCTTAGCCTGAGCCTCCTGGACCCCGGTTACCGCGTGTTTTTCGAGCCGAAGGGTAAGAACCCGTCGGAACACGTCGACATCGAGGTCGGACGCGATAAGAACATCGACATGTTCGAAAAGATTGAACCAGGTTCGCGCGCGGCGGTCGGAAAGTACCTCGATTCCGCGACGGAAACCTACGAGGTCGCCAAGAAGTACTTCTTGTATTCGTCGTTCCAGAGCTTGCTACCGCTCTTCAACCGCGAGGTCCTTGGTCGCATCGGCACGCTCGTTCGTCTGCTGACCGGCACGATCTGGTCGTTTGTCGGCCGGCACGTCAAATCCAACCGAGCCAAGCAGATTCTGGGCTATCCCGCGGTGTTCCTCGGTGCGAGCCCCTTCAACGCGCCCGCGATGTTCCACCTCATGAGCCACCTCGACCTCGTCGACGGCGTTCTGTACGCCCAGGGCGGTTTTACCCGCGTGATTCATGCGATTCGTGACCTCGCGATCAAGGCGGGTGCCGAGATTCACACGAATTCGCCCGTCACCGGCATTACGGTCGACCGCACCAACGGTGCGAAGGCCACGGGTGTCACCTATCGTGATGCCAGAGGCGTCGAGCACACGCTCGAGGCGGACATCGTCGTGTCGGGCGCCGACCTGCACTTCACCGAAACGCAGCTCGTCCCGGACGGCCTGCAGACATTCCCCGAAGCCTGGTGGGAGAACAAGACGCCGAGCCCCGGCGCGGTTCTGATGTACCTCGGTGTCAAGGGCAAACTCCCCGAGCTTCTGCACCACAGCCTCTTTTTCACCGAGGACTGGGACGACAACTTCTCGAAGGTGTTCGCCAAGAACCCCACGATGCCGAACCCTGCGTCCTTCTACGTGTGTAGGCCGTCTTCAACGGACGATGAGGTCGCCCCGAAGGGTCACGAAAACATCTTTGTTCTCGTTCCCTGTCCCGCGGACGTCGCGCTCGGAAAGGGCGGACTAAACGGTAAGGGTGACGCGACGATCGAAGAGATCGCCGACCGAACCATCGACGACATTGCACAGTGGGCGGGAATCCCCGATTTCCGCGACCGGATTGTCCTTCGGCGCACGGTTGGCCCCGCCGACTTCCAGAACGATTTGAATGCCTGGAAGGGCAATGCGCTCGGACCGGCACACACGCTTATGCAGAGTGCGGTGTTCCGCGCGGGCAACGTCTCTAAAAAGATCGAAGACCTGTATTACGTCGGGTCGGGGACAATCCCCGGCATCGGACTCCCGATGTGCCTGATCTCGGCTGAGGTGCTGCTCAAGCGCCTGCGCGGCGATGTGTCGGCGACGCCGTTACCCGACGTCGAAGTCGGTGTTTAACCTTTAGCGAACGAACTTCGGTCGAAGCGGGATCATCAGCAGGAGCCCGGCCAACAGGACGATGACGATTCCGAGGATGCCCCAGTAGTCAGCGCCTCCTAAGGTCACGAAAAAGGCGAACAGGGACGGGGTGATGAACGAGATTGCGCGGCCTGTCGTGGCGTAGAGGCCGAACAGCTCGCCTTCGCCGCCTTCGGGGGCCAGTCTCGCGATGAGCGAGCGGCTCGCGGCCTGAGCGGGGCCAACGAACATCGTCAACAGAAGCCCGAAGACCCAGAAGACCATTGGTCCGCCATCGTTGAGCACGAACAGCAGTAAGCCTGAGACGATGAGCCCGGCGAGGGATCCGATGATGACGCCCTTGGACGAGAACCGGTCGTCGAGCACACCGCCGGCGAAGACGCCGAGTCCGGCAATCAGGTTTCCGCCGATTGCAAAGAAGATTACTTCTGTGTCGGATAGCCCGAAAACCTTTCCGGCGAGGATTCCACCGAACAGGAACACTCCGACAAGTCCGTCGCGATAGACGGCGCTCGCCAGCAGGAAGTAGAACGTCTGCGGTGCGTTCTTCCAGAGGCCGAAGACCTTGCGGAACAGCTTGGCGTAGGAACCGAAGATTCCGAGTTTCGAATCGGGGTCGACCGCGGTGTTCTCGGGAACGGCCAAGAGGACGGGGATGGCGAACACCGCCGACCACACCGCCGCCAACAGTGCGATGAATCGGATGTTCATGCCGCCCTCCTCGGTGACTCCGAACCAGAAGGGTTCGGCGAGGATGAAGCCGAGGAGTGCGACAACGAGAACGACGATTCCACCGAGATAGCCGAGTCCCCAACCGAAGCCGGAGATGCGACCGATGTTCGACGGCGTAGAGATCTGCAGCAGCATCGCGTTGTAGTTGACGTTCGCCATTTCATAAAACACGCTGGCGGTGGTGATGAGCACGAGTCCCATGATGAAGAAATCGGGGGTGCCTTCGACGAAGAACATCGCGAGGGTCGTGACGATCACAACGAGGGTGTTGATTCCGAGCCAGCGCCTGCGTCGACCGCCCTGGTCGGTGCGTTGCCCGACAATCGGGGCCAGAATTGCGACGACGACTCCACCAATCGCGAGTGCCCATCCGAGGTTCGCGGTGAGGGCCGAACTCGCAGCGTTGTAGACCCGCTCCTCGAACCCGCCATCGATCGTCACGTTGGGCCGGGGCTTGTAGGCCGCGACGACGTCGGGGTCGAGGAAGTAGTCCGACACGATGTAGCGCGAGAACACGAACGTGGTGATGAGAACGGAGAACGCCGAGGTGCCCCAGTCCCAGAGTGCCCACGAGATTGTCTGGATGAGCGGAGTTTTGCCACGGGCTTGATCGACAGCGTTGTTGGTCATGGCATAACGCTAGCGCGTGGGGGGTGAATTGCGGGAGTACCCCGCGGAAATTTTTGGATATGAGCGACATGCGCTCACATTGTGCCGACCCGACTTGACAAAGTTATGCACAGTGTGCAAACTTGATACAACAAGGCTCAACTTGAAGGAGAAAACATCATGGCACGAGCTGTAGGAATTGACCTCGGAACGACCAACTCGGTCGTCGCCGTCCTCGAAGGTGGGGAACCGAAAGTCATCGCCAACGCGGAAGGCTTCCGCACGACCCCGTCGATCGTGGCGTTCACGAAGGACGGCGAGGTGCTGGTCGGCGAGACCGCCAAGCGCCAGGCCGTCACGAACGTTGACCGCACGATCGCATCCGTCAAGCGCCACATGGGAACCACGTGGACGCAGGACGTCGATGACAAGAAGTACACCGCCCAGGAAGTCTCGGCACGAATCCTCGGCAAGCTCAAGCGCGACGCGGAAACGTACCTCGGCGAGAAGGTGACCGACGCGGTCATCACGGTGCCGGCGTACTTCAACGACGCGGAGCGTCAGGCGACCAAAGAGGCCGGCGAGATCGCGGGACTCAACGTTCTGCGCATCATCAACGAGCCCACCGCGGCCGCACTCGCGTACGGTCTCGACAAGGGTAAAGAAGACGAACTCATTCTCGTCTTCGACCTCGGTGGCGGAACGTTCGACGTGTCCCTGCTCGAAGTGGGCAAGGACGACGACTTCAGCACCATTCAGGTGCGCGCGACCGCCGGTGACAACCGTCTCGGTGGTGACGACTGGGATTCGCGAATCGTCGACTACCTCGCGACCAAGTTCAAGGAAACGACCGGTGTTGACGTCTCGGGCGACAAGATCGCCAAGCAGCGACTCAAGGAAGCCGCCGAACAGGCGAAAAAGGAACTCTCGTCCTCGATGAGTGCGTCCGTGCAACTTCCCTACCTGTCGCTGACGGAAAACGGCCCGGCCAACCTCGACGAGACCATCACCCGCGCGAAGTTCGAAGAACTCACCGCGGACCTGCTCGAGCGAACCGCCAAGCCGTTCAACGACGTCATCAAAGAAGCCAAGATCAAGGTGGCGGACATTGACCACATTGTTCTCGTGGGCGGATCGACGCGTATGCCGGCCGTCGCCGAGCTCGTGAAGAAACTCGCGGGCAAAGAAGCGAACAAGGGCGTCAACCCGGACGAGGTCGTCGCCGTTGGAGCGTCGCTGCAGGCCGGTGTCCTCATGGGTGAGCGCAAAGACGTTCTGCTCATCGACGTCACCCCGCTAAGCCTCGGAATCGAAACCAAGGGCGGAATCATGACCAAGCTCATCGAGCGCAACACGGCCATTCCGACCAAGCGGTCGGAAACCTTCACGACCGCCGATGACAACCAGCCGTCGGTCTCGATTCAGGTGTTCCAGGGCGAGCGCGACTTCACGCGCGACAACAAGTCGCTCGGAAACTTCGAGCTCACCGGAATCGCCCCCGCACCCCGCGGTGTTCCGCAGGTCGAGGTCACGTTCGACATCGACGCCAACGGAATCGTTCACGTGTCCGCGAAGGACAAGGGAACGAACAAGGAACAGTCGATGACGATCACCGGTGGCTCCTCGCTCTCGAAAGAGGACATCGAGCGCATGGTTCGCGAAGCGGAAGAACACGCTGCCGAGGATCACGCCCGACGCGAAGCCGCCGAAAAGCGCAACGTCGCCGAACAGATGGCGTACTCGGTCGAGAAACTTCTCGAAGACAACGACGACAAACTGCCCGATGACGTGAAGTCCGAAGTTCGTGCGGATGTCGACGCGCTCAAGACGGCGCTCGCGGGCACGGACGACGCTGCGGTTGATGCCGCGACGGAACGTCTGCAGGCCAGCCAGGGCAAGCTCGGCGAGGCGATCTACGCCAACCAGGCCGACGCACCAGCGGACGACGCCCCGGAGTCGACCAAGGACGATGAGGACATCATCGACGCCGAGGTTGTGGACGACGAGGAAGACAAAAACACCGACGACAAGGACGATAAAAAGTAACCATGTCGGACAAAGAACAGAACAACGACGAGCAGCCTCCCCCTGCCGAACCGACCGAGGACTCCACGGAGGACACGGTCGGCGAGGCGGGGGAACCCTCTCTCGCGGACGAAGCGGCGGAACAGAACGCCGAAGAACTGCTCGAGTCGATGCTGAACGAGGTGGAACGAAACCTCGTTGAGGAATACCGCGATCGCGCAGCCCGAGCCGAAGCGGAACTGGCGAATTTTCGCACCCGCGTCGAACGAGACCGTGCCGCGAACCGTGATGCGGTCATCGCCGAGGTGATTCGTGCTGTGCTACCCGCCATGGACGACCTCAATCGCGCCGAGTCGCACGGCGATTTGGCGGGCAGCCCGCTCGAAATCGTGGCCCAAAAAATCCGCACCGGCTTCGGTCGCTTCGGACTGGTTGCGGTCGGCGAAGTCGGTGAAGCGTTCGACCCCAACCGCCACGAGGCGATTGTGAAACTCCCCACCGAAGGCGCAACGAGCGAAACCGTCGCGGACGTCGTCGAAGTGGGCTACGCGCTCGGTGACCGATTGATCCGACCCGCCAAGGTCGCGGTCGCCGCACCACCGGAATAGTCGAAAGGAGGGACGCTCATGGCCAGTCAGGATTGGTTTGACAAAGACTTTTACGCCGTACTGGGCGTCTCGAAAGACGTCTCTGATGCGGAACTGAAAAAGGTTTACCGCAAACTCGCGCGCACCTTCCACCCGGATTCGAATCCGGGGGACGCCAAGGCCGAGGCTCGATTCAAAGAAATCAGCGAGGCCTACACGGTCCTTTCCGACGCGTCAACGCGTCAGGAATACGACCAGATTCGGGCGATGGGCGGTGGCGCTCGGTTCTCTGCGGGTGGCAGCGGTCCCGGCGGATTCGAGGACGTGTTCGGCGGAATGTTCGGCGGTGGCGGACAGCGCGTGCGTTTCCAACAAAACCCCGATGACCTGTTCAGCGGACTCTTCGGTGGCGGTGCCGGGTTCACGGGACAGCCCCGACAAAACCCCCGTAAGGGCGCCGACCTCACGGCGAACATCACGATCGATTTCCGCACCGCGATTCAGGGCGGCGAAGTCAGCCTCGACATTCGTGGCCAAAAGCCGCTCCAGATTGCCATCCCGGCGGGTGTCAACGACAAGCAGAAAATCCGCGTCCGCGGAAAAGGCGAACAATCAATGACGGGCGGAGTCGGCGGCGACCTCGTCATCACGGTCACCGTTCGTGATCACCCGGTCTTCGATCGCGACGGCGACAACCTTCGCATCGACATTCCCATCACCATCCCCGAGGCGATTTTGGGCGCGACCATCGAGGTTCCGACTCTGGAAGGCGACCGCGTCAAGGTCAAAGTCCCCGCGAATACCCCGAGCGGTCGCGTGTTGCGCGTTCGCGACCGCGGTGTGAACGTCAAGGGAAAACGCGGCGACCTTCTCGCCACCATCCTCATCGTCACCCCCGACTTGATTTCCGACAAGACGAAGAAACTGATCGAAGAATTCAAGACACTCAACGGGGACGCAAACCCGCGTGACCCGCTCTACGGCAAGGCATCCCACTAGGAGCGGCCGTGTTCACCGAAGACGATCCCATCTTTTCTATCGCTCATGCGGCGGAACTCGCCGGCATGCACGCACAGACCCTGCGGCAATACGACCGTCTCGGTCTTGTCTCGCCGGGCCGGACTCCCGGTCGAACCCGTCGGTATTCGATGCGGGACATCGTGCAACTGCGTGAGGTGCAACGACTGTCCAACGAAGGTTTGAACCTCGAAGGCATTCGGCGAATCCTCGAACTGGAAAACACGGTGAAGGAACTGTCGGGGCGCGTTCGAGAGCTCGAATCTATTCTCGCCGACGCGGTGATTTCCCGACCCGGTAATCGCGTCTTTGCAGCGGGAACGGGTGGCGAGGTGGTACCGCTCCGGGCCGGAACCCGCAGTCAAAAACAGAACCAGGTCGTCGTGTGGCGGCCATTCCCCTGGTGGGACCGCTAGGTACAAGGGAGAAAACCGTGGCTAACATGCAAGGTGCACCGTCCTCGCAGGACGAACAAAAGTCCGCTCTCGAGCAGTTCGGTGTCAATCTCACGGCCATCGCACAGACGGGCAAACTCGACCCGGTCATTGGCCGCGATGCCGAAATTCGACGCATCACGCAAGTGCTGACTCGGCGTACCAAAAACAACCCCGTCCTCATCGGTGAACCGGGGGTGGGCAAAACCGCGGTTGTCGAGGGGCTCGCGCAGCGCATCATTGCGGGCGAC
>CAMDKN010000026.1 GCA_945901035.1 Gulosibacter massiliensis
GACCATCGATGGCAACAACAATCACTGGCTCTCGCCCGCGATTCTCCAGCCCCGCGCTTCAAGTTCGCGGACCAACGATTCTTCGGCTGTCGGCAGCACCGACACTTCGGCGAAGCCGATGGCCGAGCCGGGCGAGTGCTCGAGGCGAAGGTCCTCCATGTTGACGCCCAGGTCACCGATATCGGCGAGCAATTGGGCCAATTGCCCGGGTCGGTCGTCAATGACGACCAGGATGTGGGCAAATCGTGCACTGCGACCGTGCTTTCCGGGGATGCGGGACACTCCGTTGTTCCCGGACGCCAAAAGGTCCGCGAGAGCGGCTGTCGGGGTTCCACTGCGCAATGCCGTGACGACCGCATCGATGCGGTCACGAACGTCTTCCAAGACGACTGTCACGTCGGCGGCGTTGGCGCTGAGAATCTGAATCCACAGACTCGGGTCGCTGGACGCAATCCGGGTCATGTCACGTAGTCCACCACCCGCGAGTTCGACCGACGAGTCGGGTGCCCCGATGAGGGTCGACGCGACGGCGGACGACACGATTTGTGGGACGTGACTCACGAGGGCCACCGCGGAGTCGTGATCTGATGTCGACATCTCAACGAGGTTCGCGCCGCAATCAATTGCCAGATCGGACACACGGTTGACCGCGACGGAATCGGCATCCGGTCGGGGGCACACCACCCACGAGCGACCCGTGAAGATATCGGCGCGTGCTGAGACCGCTCCCCCGCGCTCGCGACCCGCCATCGGGTGCGAACCAACATAATGCGACAGGTCGATGCCCCGAGATTGCAAGTCCATCAGAATCGAACCCTTGACACTGGTGACGTCGGTGACCATCGCGTCGGGGAACGTCAGGAGTTCGCGTGCGACAACGTCGGCGACGACGTCCGGTGGGACCGCGACGACAATCAACTGCGGCATTTCGCCCTCGACCGCAGGGTGTCCGGCTCCGTACTGAGACGCGAGCGCAACAGCCGTAGGGGACGAATCCACCAGAGAGACGTCAACGCCGTGACGACGAAGCACCAGCCCGATCGACGTACCGAGCAAACCAGCGCCGACAATTCGCACCGGACCAGCGATACGGGCGTCAACCATCGGACGCCTCCTCGTCATGGGGTTCTCGGGCGAGCGCGAGCACGTGCCCCACCTCCACTTTAGTGAGGTCGCGGGTTTCGCCCAAGGAGAGCGAACCGAGCGAGAGCGGCCCAAAACTCTTGCGATGAAGTTCGATCACGGGGTGTCCGACCGCCTCGCACAATCGCCGAACGATCCGGTTGCGCCCCGAATGGAGCGTTATTTCGAGAAGGGTTTCACCCCGCGAGGGTTCACCGAGAATGGCGACGCGATCGACCGCAATCGGCCCGTCATCGAGGTCAATTCCGTCTTTCATCGAGCGGAGGGTTGATCCTTTGACCAGACCCGAGACTTTCGCAACATAGGTTTTGGACACCGCAAACGAGGGGTGTGCGAGCACATGAGCGGCATCCCCGTCATTCGTCAGGATCAACAGTCCTGACGTGTCAGCATCGAGCCGACCGACGTTGAACAACCGTTCGGGATAACTCACGACAAACTCGCGCAGGTCGCGGCGCCCTCGATCGTCCGCGAGCGACGACACCACCCCGGTTGGCTTGTTGAACAGCACGTAGCGCTTGCTCACATCCGCTTGGATTGGCTCGCCGTCCACCGTTATTTTGTCCGTTTCCGGGTCGACCCGTGAACCGAGTTCCGTGACCACCACGCCGTTCACCGTGACACGCCCCTGTGCGATGAGAATCTCGCTCGCTCGGCGCGAGGCCACTCCCGCCGCCGCCAGCACCTTCTGTAGACGATCAGTTGCCATCGTCAAACCCACCCGAACCGTCGTCGAGCAGAGCGGACACCGGCGGCAGGTGATCCAGCGAATCGATTCCGAGGTTGGTGAGCAAGAGATCCGTCGTTCCGTAGAGGATTGCTCCGGTTTCGGATTCGGTTCCCACTTCGGTGATCAATCCGCGCCCCACCAGCGTGCGAATCACGGTGTCAACGTTGACGGCCCGAATCCCCGACACCTGTGACCGAGTGACCGGTTGTTTGTAGGCGATGACGGCGAGTGTTTCCAATGCGGGTTGCGACAGCTTGGTCGAATTCTGGGACAGCACCACATCACGAACGAGGTCGTCGAAGGACTCGCGCACATAAATCCGCCAGCCACCCCCGACCTCACGTAATTCGAAACCGCGGCGGACAGTCCCGCCGATGCCGTCGAAGTCGGCCACGAGGTTCGCGATCGCGGCTTTCACCTCGACGACGGGACGTTCGAGGACGGTCGCGAGGGACACGAGGCTTTGTGGCTCATCGGCGACCATCAGAATCGCTTCGAGTTGCCGTTCGAGTTCAGTTTCCATATTCCGCTCCCAGTGTGACAAGGTTCTCGTCGCTCCACGTATCCGCGCTCCAGCGCACGGTCAATTCGCCCAAAGGTTCGATTTGCTCGAACGAGACCGCGGATTGACGATACAACTCGAGGATCGCGACAAAACGCGCGACGACGACACCTTTGTGTTCCGCCCCCGCGATGATCTGTCGGAACGTCATCGGCGTCTTTCGCACCATCGAAATAACGATGGCCGCCTGCTCACGAACCGACACCAGTGGTGCGTGGAGGTGTTCGAGCCCGACGAAGGGTATCTCGCGCGGGGCGAGCGCAAAGAGAGCGAGCGTGTGAAAATCCTCGAGCGATGTGGCCCACACGAGTTCGGGGGTGCGTTCGCGGAACTTGTCTTCAAGTCGCACTGCCCGTGGGTGACGAGCGGATTCGCGTTCGATGCGCTCGGCGAACCACGCCGAAACTTCTTTGAAGGCGCGGTACTGAAGAAGGCGTGCGAACAACAGGTCGCGCGCCTCGAGCACCGCGACATCTTCGGCGTCGGCGTAATCGCCGGTGGGCAACAATCCGACAATTTTCATGTCCAGCAACGTCGCGGCAACGACAAGAAACTCGGAGGCCGCGTCGAGTTCCGCTGTTCCGTTCAGTTCGCGCAGAAACTCGATGAACTCACCCGTCACCGCGGCCAGGCTCACGTCCGTGATGTCCATCTCGTGTTTCGAGATGAGAGAAATGAGGAGGTCGAAGGGTCCGTCGAAGTTCGTGAGGCTGACGCGGAAACCGTCTTCGGAACTAGGCAATCTTTCCAAGGGAAATCAGCTCTCGGGCAAGTTCGCGGTATGACTCGGCCGCTTGGTGGTCCGGTGCGAAGGTGGTGATGGGTGCCGCCGCGACGGTCGAATCGGGGAATTTCACGGTACGACGAATGATGGACTTCAGAACGTCCTTGGGTCGATTCTTGGTGACCAGTTCGAGGACTTCCACCGAGTGAAGCGTGCGCGGGTCAAACATGGTCGGGAGAATGCCGTCCAGTTGAAGGTTGGGGTTGAGTCGCGCCTTGACCTTGTCGACGGTATCCAGCAACAACGCCACTCCACGGAGTGCGAAAAACTCGCACGCGAGTGGAATGAGAACACCGTGACTCGCGGTCAGTGCATTCACGGTCAACAGTCCGAGCGAGGGCTGGCAGTCGATCAGGATCAGGTCGTAGTCGTCGATGACGGGCTTGAGCACATCGGCGAGCACGTGTTCGCGGGCGACCTCGTTGACCAGTTGGACCTCGGCCGCGGCGAGGTCGATATTCGCCGGCAGGATGTGGATGTTCTCAATTGACGTGGCCTGAATGACGTCGCGGGTCGACAACGGTGAACGAGACGGGTCCGACGACTTCTCGGGAACGAGCAAGTTGTAGATTGTCGGACCGTCATGAACATTCGCGCCGAGACCCGCGGTCAGTGCGCCCTGAGGATCGAAATCCACCACCAGGACTTTGCGGCCGATTTCCGCCAATGCCCCCGCCAACGAGATGGCGGTGGTGGTCTTGCCGACGCCGCCTTTTTGGTTACACAACGAAATCACGCGCGCCGGACCGTGAGTGGTCAACTGTGGGGGCACGGGAAAAGCGGTCACGGGCTAATTCTATGGTGATTGCGAGCCATAGTCATCGCGCTCGCGGATGAGCCGTGCGGTACGCCTCGGTCAACGCGTCTCGCGTCACGAAGGTGTAAATCTGGGTCGTGGAGACAGACGAGTGCCCGAGAAGTTCCTGGACTACGCGAATATCCGCTCCGCCACGAAGCAAGTGAGTCGCGAAGGAGTGCCGAAGAGTGTGGGGCGAGATGGTGGCGGTGAGGTTCGCTCGCTGCGCTGCGGCCCGGATCAGAAGGAAAACGTTCTGGCGACTGAGCGGTGCGCCTCGGGCGCCCAGAAACAGCGCGGGCGTCCCACGGCCTTTGGCGAGCAACGCCGGCCGCCCGCGAACCAGATACGCGGCAATCGCTTCGCGCGCAAAACGCCCCACCGGAACAATCCGCTGTTTGTTTCCCTTTCCGGTGAGGGTGATGGCGTCAAGCACGTCATCCGCGTGGACGTCGTCGACCACGAGCCCGACCGCTTCGGACACGCGCGCGCCCGTGGCGTACATCAGTTCGAGGATTGCCCGATCCCGTAATCCGATGGGTGAATCGATTTCGGTGCAGTCGATGAGCGCGGTGACCTGTTCGATGGTGAGAGCGTGCGGAAGTCGCTGGGTCCGCCCGGGCGCAATCACCGCGCCGGTTGGGTCCACTGACGCCAATCCCTCCGCGATCAGATAACGATGAAACGAGCGGATGGTGGACAACATTCGCGTGATGGACGACGCGGCCAGTCCCGCGCCGCGGAGCTCGGCGAGATAATCTGTCACGTCCGCTGTGGTGAGCGAATCAACGGCACGAATTCCGATGTGCTGCGACCACGTGGCGAGGTCGCGCCGATACGCGGCGATCGTGTTTGCGCTTCGACCACGCTCGAGCGCGGTGTGGCGCAGAAACTGCTCAACGAGGCGGGTTACCTCCACGCTCGGCTACTTGTCGTCGGAATAATCAACATCGAGAACATCCGACGTGTGTCGTTCCTTAGCCGCGGCAATCAGCCCCACGAAAAGCGGGTGTCCGTGAGTCGGCCGTGACCGAAGTTCGGGATGCGCCTGCGTTGACACGTAATACGGGTGAACCTCGCGCGGCAACTCGACGAACTCGACCAGTTGGCCGTCCGGACTCGTCCCCGAAAACACAAGACCCGCCGCGGCAATGTCGTCGCGATAGCGGTTGTTGACCTCGTATCGGTGCCGGTGCCGTTCGAAAGCCGAGGAGGAGCCGTACACCGCTTCGACGATTGACCCCTTGGACAGAGTCGCTTCGTACAATCCGAGTCGCATCGTTCCACCGAGATCACCGGCGTTGATGATGTCCACTTGCTCTTCCATCGTGGCAATCACGGGGTGGGGCGTCTCTGGGTCAAACTCACTCGACGACGCGCCCGCCAAACCCACCACGTTTCGCGCGTATTCGATCACCATGCACTGAAGTCCGAGACAGATCCCCAGGGTCGGGATGAGGTTCTCGCGCGCGTAGCGCAGTGCCCCGAGCTTGCCTTCAATTCCACGAACTCCGAATCCACCGGGCACCAGGATCCCGTCCACATCGGCGAGGTGCTCGGCCGCACCCTCCGGCGTTTCACACACATCCGAGGGAACCCAACGAATGTCGACAGTCACATCGGTTGCGAATCCCCCGGCGCGAAGGGCCTCGGTGACCGACAAATACGCATCGGGAAGGTCGACGTACTTGCCGACGAGCGCGATGCGAACGCGACCCTGCGGGTTGTGAACGGTGTCCAACAGTTCGGACCAGCCATCCCAGTTCACCTCGTCGGTGCCGGCGAGACGGAGCTGTTCGACGATGTACGAGTCAAGACCCTGTGAGTGAAGCATGCTCGGGATGTCATAGATGCTGCTCGCATCCGTCGCATTCACCACGGCGTCTTCGTCCACGTCGCACATGAGCGCAATCTTGCGGCGGTTCGCAGCAGACACGGGTCGGTCACTGCGCAGAACTAGGGCGTCGGGCTGGATACCGATCGATCGCAGAGCCGCAACCGAGTGCTGCGTCGGTTTGGTCTTTTGCTCGCCCGACGCGTTCATGAACGGAACCAGTGACACGTGCACAAAGAACACGTTCTTGCGGCCGAGTTCGTGTCGAACCTGGCGCGCCGCCTCGATGAACGGGAGGCTTTCGATGTCCCCGACGGTCCCGCCGATTTCGGTGATGATGACGTCGGGCGCGGGCTCCTCGGTCGCTTGCAAGCGCATCCGTCGCTTAATTTCGTCGGTGATGTGCGGAATCACCTGAACCGTATCCCCCAGGTATTCACCGCGTCGCTCGCGTTCGATCACGCGCGAATAAATCTGGCCCGTGGTGACGTTCGCCGCTTGAGACAGGCTGATGTCGAGAAAACGTTCATAGTGACCGATGTCGAGATCGGTTTCCGCGCCGTCATCCGTGACGAAGACTTCACCGTGTTGGAACGGATTCATCGTTCCCGGGTCGACGTTCAGGTACGGGTCGAGCTTTTGCATGACGACCCGCAAACCACGACGGGTGAGAAGATTCCCGAGCGACGCCGCGGTGAGACCCTTACCGAGGGAGGAGACCACGCCACCGGTGACGACGAAGTGCTTCGCGACTGGCCGGCCGAGTTCGAAATCCGTATGTTTCACCACGGAATTCAACGATAACCGCTCGAACCGCCAATTGACGAATTAAGCGATTTCGCCACGCCATTGATCGGCCGAATTAAGCATTTCTGCTGCGTGGGCTCGAGCATTGTCGGAGTCGGGGGTTCCGGACAGTAAACGCGCCATTTCTTCAATGCGTTCGTCGCCATCGAGCCGGGAAATCGTCGATTCCGTGATCGCACCGCTCGTATCTTTGACAATGCGCAAGTGGTTTGTTGCGAAAGCGGCTACCTGCGCGAGATGTGTCACGACGATCACCTGGGCCGACCGCGCCAAGATCGCCAGCCTCCGTCCAATCTCAATAGCGCTTGCACCACCCACACCCGCGTCGACCTCGTCAAAGACGAGGGTCGGCACGGTGTCCGTCGACGCGATGACGACTTCGATAGCAAGCATCACGCGCGACAGTTCACCACCCGACGCGGTCTTTGTCACCGGTTTCGGTTCCCCGCCGGGGTGCGGACGCAGCAGCATTTCGACGACATCCCGACCGTGGGCGAAAAATTCGGGACCGTTCTGGGGTGCAACGCGCACAACGAATTGAGCGGTCGGCATCGAGAGCGAATGAAGTTCCTCGGTAACCGCCTCGGACAATCGTTGAGCGGCTTCAGTTCGCGCACTAGTGATTCGGGTTGCGAGGCCCTCGAGGGTCACTTCGTCGGCCGCAATTTCGAGCGACAACGCGGCGAGTGCGTCATCAGAACGATCCAGGTCAAACAGGCGATCGGATGCGCTCGACCACAGCGCGAGGACATCGTCAAGGGTCGGACCGTAGGCCCGCACCAGCGCGTTGATGGCCGCGGTCCGCTCGTGGACTTGTTCTAAATCGTCACCATCGACGTCTAATCCAGCGGCGTAGGCCGAGACAGACTGCGCCGCCTCGCGAACCACAATGCTTGCCTCGGTTATCTGGGCGAGAATACCTTCGATAGACGGATCGTGCCCGTTCACCCGTTCCAGAGCTCGGCGTGCATTCTCCATGAGCGAAACGGCATCGAATTCGGCGTCGTCCGCCGACAGCGATTCGTGCGCCTCTTGCGCGGCGCGACGTAATTCCTCGCTGTTCGCCAGGCGATCCGCCTTGGCCCTCAGAGCCACGTCTTCTCCGGCAATCGGCGCAACGGCATCAATCGCCGCCACCGCAGTCCGGAGGTCGTCCGCCTCGCGGAGGCGGTCCGACGCATCACGCGTCATTGATTCGCGGCGTGTAATCGCGGTGCTCCAGCGCCGATAAACGGTCTGATAGTCGTCCACCAGCGTCCGCAACGGTCCGCCGGCGTAGCGGTCGAGCGACTCACGCTGCGCGGTCTGGGATCGAAGGCGCAATTGTTCGCTCTGTCCGTGAATCGCAACGAGGTGGCTGCCGATGTCGCCCAGTGCGCTGACGGGCGACGATGCACCCCCAACAACCACTCGGGAACGGCCTTCCGAACTGACCGACCGTGTCACGACCAATTCGCCGTCGTCAATCGATCCGCCGAGTTCGCCGACGCGATCCAGCACCGTTTGATTCGTTACGGACCAGCGACCGCTGACCAGTGCGCGTTCGGCGGTATGCCGCACGACGCCGGAGTCGGCGCGCTCGCCGAGGAGAAGTCCGAGCGCCGAGACGACCATCGTCTTTCCCGCACCCGTCTCGCCGGTCACCGCCGTGAAACCGGGCGTGAGTGTGAGGGTCGCGGACTGGATCACGCCGAGGTCCTTGATCGAAATCTCGTGAATCATAAGGACCTGCCGCGCCACCCGTCGGTGGGGAGCGAAAACTTCTGGACGAGTCGCTCGGAGAAAGGCCCCGAATGGGTTCGCGCGAGGCGCACCGGCGTTTCGGATCGACGCGCAATTACCCGCGACCCCGGCGCAAGCGTGTGGGTACGACGACCATCACACCACAGCACACCCGATGCGTGATTGCGGCTGAGTAGGTCGACCGTCAGAGTCGAAGACGGTGCCGTGACGAGCGGGCGCGCGAACAAGGCGTGAGCGGACAGCGGCACCATGATGAGGGCTTCGACGGTCGGCCACACCACGGGACCACCGGCGGAAAACGAATAGGCGGTGGACCCGGTCGGGGTAGCCATGAGAACCCCGTCGCACCCGAAGGTGGAGATGGGTCGATCGTCGACGCCAATCACGACCTCGATCATGCGCTCTCGCGCCATTTTCTCGACGCTGGCCTCATTGAGCGCCCACGTTTCGAAGACCGTCGTACCGTTCAATTCGACGCTAACGTCGATCGTCATGCGCTCGTCCACCGAATAGTCCTTGTTCCAGACACTCCCGACCGTGGCTTCGAAGTCTTCCGGTTCTAGCTCGGCGAGAAATCCAACGTGCCCCATATTTACACCGAGCAGCGGGGCGGTTTGTCCGCGCATTATTTCCGCGGCCTTGAGGATGGTCCCGTCGCCACCCAAACAAATCACCAACTCGATGTCCTCGGGTTCGACGTCAACACCGAGTTGTTTTACCTCGACATCGGATTCGGCTGTCACCGCGGGGTGTTGCGAATCGAGGACCACCGAGGTTCCGCCCAACCGGTTCAGTTCGCGGGCGACGGCGGCCGCGGCCAAAATACTGGCGGGCCGACCGGTGTGGGCAAGGATGAGGAATGATCGTTCCGACATTTCAGCCTCCCCAGATTGATGCCGCGTGGTTTTCCCATTCTCTCGCATCGAGCGGCTTTGTGGGGTCACCATACACAATCGCCTCGCGGTTTCCGTGCTCACCGTCGAGCGGCGATGCCATCACCCCGCTGATCGGAAGCCCGAGCGACACAATCGCGCCACACACCGCGCGAAGAGCTCCGGTGCGCAGATCGTCGTTTCGGACGACGCCCTGATGGAGATTTCCTTTGCCGACCTCGAACTGGGGTTTCACCAGGATGACGTATCGAAAGTCGCGACCCAGCGCCGCCACCAGAGCCGGCAGAATCATCGTGACCGAGATGAAGCTCACGTCGACGACAACGTCGTCAATCGCACCGACACCCCAATCGTCAGCCATTTCGCGAGTCAACTCGCGCGCGTTGACCCCCTCGACGACGTGAACACGGTGGTTGGAGCGCAGGGTCGGATGAATCTGACCGTGTCCGACGTCCAGCGCCACGACTCTCGATGCGCCCCGGAAAAGTGCCACCTCGGTGAAACCGCCCGTAGACGCGCCGACGTCCAGGACAGTCCGGCCATGAAAATCGATGGTGAACCGTTCGCAGGCTCCGAGAAGTTTGTTGGCGGAACGCGCAACCCAACGGTCCAACGCGGTGACCGCGAGAATCGAGGACGGCGCGACCTTGTGCCCCGTTTTCGTCACGACGCGGTCGTCGACACGAACACTACCGGCCTCGATCAATCTCGCGGCGCGCGTTCTGCTCTCGGCTAGTCCGCGTTCGACCAGCGCGAGGTCGAGTCGGGACAGATCAGCGCGGTCGCTCATCGAGGCGAAGGCGAATTTCGCCTTCCAGCACCGTAAACGCCGCGGCACGTTCCTCCAAGGGCAGTTCGGAAATCTGCTCGAGGTTGAGCACGGCGTCCTCATTCTCCATGGTCATGAATATATCGCGGGTTCGACGTCCAACCCGTAGATCCGAAGCCCTGACCGGTAAATCGCCGCACAACCCGCGCGCAACAGATTGAGCGGATTCTTTCCCTTCCGTTTCACGCGGACCACGTGACCCGTCATCGTCACCGACGAATCCCCCACCGTCACAACGGCCGTGTCGCCTTTGACGACGACGACCGATTCGGGATAGTCGAGGGACAATTCCCGCAGGTCGCCCAAAATGTAAGTCGGCTGGCTCTCTTCGCCGGCCGCGATCGCTTGTTTCGGACCGTCGATCCCCGTCAGCACCAGTGCACTTCGCATTCCGGCGCGGTTGGCGCCCAGGATATCCGTGTCGAGACGGTCTCCGATGACGAGTGGGTTATCCGCCGCAAACTTTTCCCGCGCGTAATCAAAAATCGCACGCTCGGGCTTTCCCGCAAAAACGGGAAGGCGTCCGACGGCGAGGTGTACCGCGGACACCAGCGTCCCGTTACCCGGCGCAATTCCCCGCGCGACGGGGATCGTCCAGTCGGTGTTGGTCGCGACCCAGGGAATTCCGGTGTGCAGCGCAAACGAGGCTTCGGCGAGTTCGGTCCATCCGACGGTCGGTGCAAAACCCTGAATCACCGCTGCGGGTTTGTCGTCCGCGGAAAATGTAACAACGAAACCAGCCGACTGGACCTCGACGATGAGCCCCTCGCCGCCGATCACCAGGATCGTCGACCCAGCGGGCACGAGT
>CAMDKN010000027.1 GCA_945901035.1 Gulosibacter massiliensis
CTTGGTCCACACAGTCCCCGACGGCAAGTTCAATCAGTCCGGTGGGGGCAAAGGTCGGCGCTGCGCTGGGCGTTGCCTCCGGGGTGGGCGGACCGTACACATCCACGAGGGTGGAAATCATTGTGCACCCCGAGAGGAAAACGAGAGACGCCGACAGCACGGCTGTTCGGGCGATGACGGGGAAGGGGGAGGGGACTCGGTGCACGTACCAAGACTACCGAAGGGTTGCGAGAACGGAGTCGTGTAACAGCCCGTTCGTGGCGCACGCTGTTCCGTTCCAGGGGCCGTCCACTCCGTTGATGTCCGTAAATCGTCCGCCTGCTTCGGTGACGATGGGGATGAGCGCAGCCATGTCGTAGGGCTGAAGGTCACATTCGGTTGCGACGTCAATCGCTCCTTCAGCGACGAGCATGTAGGACCACATGTCGCCGATAGCGCGGGCGCGCCACGCCGCCGTGGCCAGGGCAATCGCCTGGTCACCGCGGCCTGCATCGATCCAGCCGGGCAACGAATTGTAGGAGACGACGGCGTCCCCGATTTGGGACACCGCGCTGACCCGCAGCGGTTCGTCGTGTTTGCCGGAGCGCTGAGTGTAGGCACCCAGACCGATTGCCCCCCACCAGCGCTGTCCGAGCGCGGGTGCGGACACGACACCGACGACCGGTACCCCATCAATGGCGAGCGCGATGAGTGTTCCCCAGATCGGGACACCGCGAAGGAAATTCGCCGTCCCGTCGATTGGGTCGATGATCCACTGGCGGTGTGGTCGGTGTTCCCCGTCCTGGCGACCGGTCGCCCCGAATTCTTCCCCCAGGATTGCGTCATCAGGCCGGGCCGCAGCGAGCCCTTCGCGAATCGCGTGCTCGACCTCGCGGTCCGCCTCCGTGACGGGAGTGCGGTCTGGCTTGGTCGACACGGTGAAATCATGACTGTCGTATCGGCGCATAGACACGAGGTCCGCCATTGACGCGAGTGAGCGCGCGAGCGCGAGATCGTCCGAAAGTGAAATGGTCACGGGGACAGGCTACGCCACCGAGTCGAGGGACTGGATGAGCCGTTGCACGGAGTCGAGCCGCGCGGCCCCTTCGTCCCCGAGCGCACCCGCTCTGACCGCTTCGACCATTGCACAATCATCGTCGCGGTGGTTGCACCCGCGCGGACAATCTTCGGCGATCTCGGCGAGATCGGTGAACGCCGCGAGAACGGATTCGGGTTTGACGTGACCGAGTCCGAACGACCGTACGCCGGGAGTGTCGATGAGCCAACCGCCGCCGGGGAATCGAAACGATGCGGTAGACGACGAGGTGTGCCGGCCGCGGCCCGTTACATCATTGACGACACCGGTCGCGCGATGGGCGCTGGGGATGAGGGCATTGACGAGCGTCGATTTTCCGACACCCGAGTGCCCGACGGCTACGGATGTGTGTCCGACGAGCAGTTCGGTCAGTTCCGCCAGTGGCGGCGCGTCGGACCGTGACGTGACAATCGGCACATCGAGACCGCGAAAGTGGGTGAGGAATTCAGTCGGGTCGGCGAGGTCGGTTTTGGTCACGCACAAAATGGGCAACACCCCGGCATCGAACGCCGCGACCATGTAGCGGTCGACTAGGCGCTGGCGCGGTTCGGGGTTCGCGGCGGCCACCACAATCAGCATGCGGTCAGCGTTGGCCACGATCATGCGCTCAACGGTGTCACTGTCGTCCGCGGACCGTCGCAACACGGTGGTGCGCGGAACAACTCGGACGATCCGTGCGAGCGAACCGGTGTCCCCGCTCGTATCTCCGACGATGTCGACCAGATCGCCCGTCACGATGGGTGTTCGCGATAACTCGCGCGCCCGTTTGGTGATGATTTCGCGTTCGAGGGGTGTGCCTTCGTCCGCCAGGGTCAGGTATCGCCCGCGATCGACGGTCAAGACGCGCGCCACAATCGAATCATCGTGCGCGGGTCGGTTCTTGGTGCGCGGCTTGCTGCCCCGCTTGGGTGGCCGCACTTTCGCCGCTGTTTCGTCGTAGTCGTCGTAACGGTCGGAATCGTCGGGGTTCCAGGTCATGAGGCGAGCATCGCTGTCCACAGAGCCGGGAAGTCGGGCATGGTTTTGGCGGTGGTTCCGACGTTTTCAACGACGACGCCGTCCACGGCGAGCCCGATGATGGCACCGGCGGTCGCCATGCGGTGATCGTGATACGTGCGCCACACCCCGCCGTGAAGCGGCGCTGGTTCGAGGTGAATCCCGTCGGAAAGTTCCGTGGCGTTTCCGCCGAGTCCATTGATTTCGGTGACAAGCGCGGCGAGTCGGTCGGTCTCGTGTCCGCGCAAATGGGCAATCCCCGTGAACGTCGACGGACCCTCAGCGAGTGCGGCGACGGCGATCAGAGCAGGCGCTAACTCGCCGGCATCACGGAGGTCGAACGTAACTCCGTTCACCGGAGTGCCCCCGATTACCCCGACGCCACCGTCCACGGTGAGCCCCTGTTCGTCCCGCGTGATGACGCCTCCCAGCAACTCGAGGTAGCGCCCGAGGTGGTCGCCGACCTGGGTCGTGCGCGTTGGCCAGTGCGGGACAGTTACGTGGCCGCCGGCCACGAGCGCCGCCGCCAGAAACGGTGCCGCGTTCGACAGGTCCGGTTCCATGTCGATGTCGATTCCGGAAATCGTTCCCGGCTCGACTCGCCACACTCCTGCTTCCGGTTCTGAAACCGTGACGCCCCGCGCTCGAAGACACGCGATCGTCATGTCGATATGAGGGGTGGAGGGCAAACGCGAACCCGTGTGTCGCAGTGTGATGCCGTTGTCGAATCGAGCGGCGACGAGAAGCAGTCCGGACACAAACTGTGACGATTCCGAGGCATCGATGGAGACGTCGCCCCCCGTGACAGAGCCGGTTCCGTGGACGGTGAACGGTAACGTCCCGCGGCCGTCGTCGTCCACGGTCACCCCGAGTTTGCGGAGGCCGTCGATGGTTGTAGCCATGGGGCGTTGGCGGGCGCCGCTGTCGCCGTCGAAAGTGACCGGACCGACGGCGAGGGCAGCGAGCGAGGGGACAAATCGCATTACTGTTCCGGCCAAACCGCAGTCGATGGTCACGTTTCCCGTGAGCGACGACGGAGTCACGAGTAACGTGTCCGACCCCTCCACTACGCTGTCGAGGCAGGCCACTCCGAGCTGCGCGAGGGCGTCCAGCATGAGGGATGAATCGCGCGACCGCAGCGGTCGGTGGATTGCCGACGGGCGATCGGACACGGCGGCAAGGACCAACTCGCGGTTGGTCAGACTTTTGCTGCCGGGAATGGGAACGACAGCGCGAAGCGCAGAGGCTGCGCGTGGGGCAACCCAATTTTCGCTGTCGTGGGAATAAACGCGGGACGTCATGGGTTTCGACTCTACGCGAGGAACCGCCCCGAGGGGCGATAGAAAAGGAGAACACCATAGGATTACGAAAGATGGTTGACGATAACTTCCCCGAGGACAACGGCATCCTTGCGGGCGAAGAAGCAAACGCCGCAGACGTGGTCATTCCCGATTCGGCGGAGTGGGACCCGTCCGAAATCGAGACGAATTACGTCAACCGTGGGTCGTTCGACGAGGTGTACAACTCGGTGTATCCCCGGTTGTATCGCCACACGATCTACGAGATCGACCGCTTGAACTTGTCCAAACAGCAGGCGGAAGAAGTCCTCCAGACCGCGATGGGCAAGGCGTTCCAGAACTGGGACAAATACACGCAGGGGACGTACGCGCTGGGATGGTTGAAGAAAATCATCACCAACACGGCCTACAACCTTCGCCGCAAAGAAAAGAACGAGCCGTTGACCTACGGCGACATGTCGATTGTGATGGACACAGGACCGTACTTCGCGCCCAGTGCTGAGAGCGCCGTTGTTGCGGCGATTTCGCTGGACGAGATCCGGGCGCTGTTCACCGAGGTCCGCGAACCGTTCCGTTCAGCCCTCACCATGGTGCTGCTGGACGAGATGCCGTATCAGGCGGCGGCCGATGTCGCCGGCGTACCACTCAACACCATGCTGACTCGAGTGAACCGCGGTCGCGGAATCCTCAAAGAACTCGTGCTGCAACACCAGAAAGGCAAGGACATCTAATGGAAATTCATCACGACTGTGGATGTGAATCTGCCCGCGAGCGGCTTGACATCCTCATCGACCGTGAACTGAGCGATATCGAATGCGCGGACGTGCGCGCTCACTGTGAAACGTGCGAGAGTTGCCAGCAAGAAGTCGCGGTGCTCGAGACACTCACCGAAAAGTTCAGGATGGCGTGTGCGGAACCCGCCCCCGATCATTTACGAATCGCAATTCTTCATTCAGTAAAAAATGCGAAGGTGATTCGTGACGTGTGACGTCACGAGTTAGCCCGCCAGCCGTCAGAGGTCGCTGAACACGCCGTCCATCACCGCGGTGTGTTCTTCGGCGGACCGCTTGGACGAACCGGCGGCGGGTGACGCGGATGCTGGCCGAGAGGCGACGTGAATGTCGGGAAATCCGAGTCGCCGCATTTCCGTTGCAATGAACGGCCATGCTCCCTGGTTTTCGGGTTCGTCCTGGGCCCAGACGATGTCGGCCCCCGGGTAGCGGTCCAGAACCGCGCGAATGTGCGTTTCGGGCAACGGATAGAACTGCTCGAGTCGAACGAGCGCGACGTCGGACAGACCGCGCTTTTCACGTTCGCCCAGCAGGTCATAGTGGATCTTTCCCGCGTGCAGGACGACCCGACGCGACCGTCCCTCGACCGTGTGGTCATCGAGAACGGGCTCGAATGTGCCGGTGGTGAAGTCCTCGACCGAACTCGTCGCGCCGCGAAGTCGCAGCATCGCTTTGGGGGTGAACACGATGAGGGGGCGCTGCGGCTGTGAGTACGCCTGACGGCGGAGCAAGTGGAAATAAGACGCCGGCGTGGAGGGGCGCGCGATGGTCATGTTGCCTTCGGCAGCCATCTGCAGGAAGCGTTCGATTCGCGCCGACGAATGGTCGGGGCCTTGACCCTCGTAACCGTGCGGGAGCAACAACACGAGCCCCGAATTCTGGCCCCACTTCTGTTCGGAGGACGAGATGAACTCGTCGATGACTGTTTGAGCGCCGTTCACGAAGTCGCCGAACTGGGCTTCCCACAGAACGAGTGCGTCGGGGTTCCCCACCGTGTAGCCATATTCGTAGGCCAGTGCGGCGTATTCCGACAGGAGTGAGTCGTAGATGTAAAAACGACCTTGGTTTTCGGCGAGGTTCATGAGCGGGAGCCATTCCTGCCCGTTCTCCCGGTCGTGGAACACCGCGTGACGTTGCACGAACGTTCCGCGACGGGCGTCTTGACCCACCAACCGAACTTTTTTGCCCTCGACCAACAACGACCCCAGTGCGAGCAACTCGCCGAAACCCCAATCGATTTCGCCATTGCGGCTCATGTCGGCGCGCTTGGCCAACAACTGTTCCAATTTCGGGTGGACCGAGAAACCCTCCGGCACGTTTCCGTGAGCGTCCCCAATTCGATGAATCACGGAGGGATCCACAGCGGTCGACGCGGGGTGCCGTTGAGGCTGAGCCGCTTCCGCGGTTCCACCCGCCCAATCCGCGGACTCGTCGTCGTCCTTCGTGTCGGTAAAGGCGTTCTCCAACAGCGCAAGGAACTTAGCTTGAACGGCCGCAAATTCGTCGGGCGTTATGTCGCCGCGGCCAACCAGCGATTCCGCGTAGAGGGTTCGCACCGAGCGCTTGGCCTCGATGAGGTTGTACATGAGGGGCTGCGTCATCGACGGGTCATCACCTTCGTTGTGGCCGCGACGTCGGTAACACACGACGTCAATCACGACGTCGTGCTTGAACCGTTGACGGTAACGAACTGACATCTGCGCAACGCGAACAACGGCCTCGGGGTCGTCTCCGTTGACGTGGAAGATTGGCGCTTGAATCGTACGCGCGACGTCGGTGGAATACAGCGACGTGCGCGCATCTCTCGGCATCGTCGTGAAACCGACCTGATTGTTCACCACGACGTGGATGGTTCCACCGGTGCGGTAGCCGCGAAGCTGCGCCATTTGGAGCGTCTCGATGACGACACCCTGACCCGCCATCGCGGCGTCTCCGTGAACGAGGATGGGAAGTACGGTGAACGACCCGATGGGTTTGTGGTCCTGTTTCGCGCGAACGATTCCTTCGAGTACACCGTTGACCGCTTCCAGATGGGAAGGGTTCGCCGCGAGGTACACCGGGATTTTTTGCCCCTTCGCAGTGACGAATTCGCCCTGCGTCCCGAGGTGGTACTTCACGTCGCCCGAACCTTGGACGGTGCTCGTGTCGGTCGTCCCCTCGAATTCGCGGAAAATTTGCCCGTACGTTTTTCCCGCGATGTTCGCGAGGACGTTGAGACGCCCGCGGTGGGCCATTCCAATGTCAACCTCGTCGAGCTCGAAATCGGCCGCATCCTGGATAATCTCGTCGAGCAACGCAATCATCGATTCGCCACCCTCCAGCGAGAATCGCTTTTGGCCGACGAACTTGGTCTGCAGGAACGTCTCGAACGCTTCCGCCTGATTGAGCTTGTCGAGGATGCGCAGCTGTTCGTCGTGCGTCGGTTTTTGATACGGCTGTTCGAGCATTTCTTGGAACCACTGGCGCTGTTCCGGATCCTGAAGGTGCGTGTATTCGACGCCGACGGTTCGGCAATACGAATCGCGCAAAAGTCCGAGTACTTCACGCAGTAGCATCTTTCGGCGCCCGGCCAGTCCCCCCACGACAAATTCGCGGTCGAGATCCCAGAACGTCAGTCCATGGTTTTCGATTTCCAGGTCGGGGTGCGAGCGCTGTTGATACTGGAGCGGGTCGACGTCGGCCATGCGGTGCCCGCGAACGCGGAACGCGTCGACCAGTTCTTGGACGCGCGCTGTCTTGTTGATGGCGTCGGAGTCGTCGACCTTGATGTCCTGCGCCCAACGTATCGGTTTGTAGGGGATGCGGAGTGCGGCAAAGATATCCTCGTAAAAATCGTCCTCACCGATGAGGAGTCCGTGCACGATTTTGAGGAACTCGCCGGAACCCGCGCCCTGGATGACGCGGTGGTCGTAGGTCGAGGTGAGAGTGATGGTTTTCGAGATGCCGAGGTCGAACAACACCTTGTCGGCAGACCCCTGGAATTCGGCGGGATAATCGAGGGCACCGGCGCCGACGATGCAGCCCTGTCCGCGCATTAGGCGCGGCACTGAGTGAACGGTTCCGATGCCGCCGGGGTTGGTCAGAGACACGGTATTGCCCGCGAAATCCTCGGCAGTCAGTTTGTTGGCGCGCGCGCGGGCCACCACTTCTTCATAGGATTCGAGGAAGTCGGCGAAACTCATTTGTTCCGCCTTTTTGATTCCGGGGACGAGCAACGCCCGGGTTCCATCGGATTTGGGGACATCGATGGCGAGCCCGAGGTTGATGTGCGCCGGCACGACGAGCGACGGGACGCCGTCGGGCTCGTCATAAAAGACGTTTTGTGACGGGAAGCTCTTGATGGCGCGAACCATGGCCCACCCGATGAGGTGTGTGAACGACACTTTTCCACCGCGGGTTCGACCGAGGTGGTTGTTGATGACAATTCGATTGTCGATCATGAGTTTCGCGGGGACGGTACGAACGCTGGTCGCGGTGGGGACGGACAGGCTCGCATCCATGTTCGCCGCGAGAGATTTCGACATGCCCTTGAGCGGAGAGACCGTGTTGTCCTCAGTCGACTCCGATGGGCGGGAAGTGCCGGGCGCTTGGGCGGGAACGGGCGCTTGGGTCGGTTTCACGGAGGTGGTTCGAGCGGCGGGTTGCAGCGCGGTAATCGGGCCCGTGACGTTCGGGTCGACTGCGGGGGTCGGAGCAGGGCTCACTGGCGCGGGGGCTGCTGTCGCGCCATCTGTTTCCAATTTCGCCGCGTACTTCTGCAGGGTGGGAATCCACGACGGGTCAACGGAAGAGGGGTCTTTCAGCCACGCTTCATGCATTTCATCGACGAGCCAATCGTTGGCTCCGAAGTCTTCGGCAGGGGGGTCCGTTGTTGAGTCATTGGACACTGTGAATTGTCACCTCGTCGTTGGAAATCCGATGGCAGTGTGTCTCTACCGCTGTCTAGCCTAGTCCCGTGGTTGTGTCGTTCGCACACCGTGGACATCTCGAGCCGCGCGATAAGATGAAAGCCATGGATGGCCCGCATAGTCAGCCGACACCTCCGAGCGTTTTCCTCCGAGGTGTCGAATGAACGAATGGTTGTTTGTCGGGATCGGTGTTCTTCTCACGGTTGGGACGGGCTTTTTTGTCGCCTCCGAGTTTTCGCTCGTTTCGCTCGACCGCGCTGATCTCGAGGCGCGGCGGGAAGCGGGTGAAAGCGGGTTTGCACTCGCCATTCGTGCGCTGAGACGAACGTCGACCCATCTCTCCTCTGCGCAATTGGGCATCACTCTCACGACCCTCTTGACCGGTTGGCTCATGGAACCGGCCATCAGTTCCCTCCTCACGCCGGTTCTCATCGGGTGGGGACTCAGCGTCAGCGCCGCCGACGTTGTCGCCGTCGTTTCCGCCATCACCCTGGCGACGATTTTGTCCATGATCGTGGGCGAATTGGCTCCCAAAAACATGGCGCTCGCGGTCCCGCGTCGGGTGGTGAAGGTGGTCGCGCCGTTCCAGTTGGCATTCACGTGGTTGTTCGCACCGTTCGTGACGTTCCTTGTTCACATGGCTAACCTGATTGTCCGCGGACTGGGCATCGATCCCAAAGAAGAACTGTCGTCCGCGCGAACCGCCGAGGAACTCGCGTCCGCGGTTCGACACAGTTCGATGCACGGCACGCTGGAGCAGGACACGGCGACGCTTCTGGGTAAAGCGCTCTCGTTCAGCAATCACGAGGCACAGGACATCATGACTCCCCGGACGCGGGTCGCCACTATTCGCGTGGGGGATTCGGCGAACGATGTCATCGCCCTTACCCGCACGACCGGATATTCACGTTTCCCCGTCATCGGCGACGACGCCGATGACATTGTTGGAATCGTCCACGTCAAGCACGCCGTTTCGGTTCCGCGGGAACGGCGTTCCGAAGTGCCGGTGGGTGCAATTCAAGGCGAAGCCCTGCGCGTACCCGAAACGATGAACCTTGACGTCCTACTCGGCGAGTTGCGCCAGGGCGGTTATCAAATGTCCGTCGTCGTCGACGAATATGGTGGCACAGCCGGAATCGCAACGTTGGAGGATCTCATCGAGGAACTCATCGGCGAAGTGAGCGACGAACACGACCGCGCCAAGGCGGACGTTGTCAAAATGGGGGACATCGTCACCTTCCCCGCGTCGCTTCGACCCGACGAGCTGCGGGAACGCGCGGGGATTGACGTCCCCGATGACGGACCGTGGGAAACCGTCGGCGGCTACCTATTGAGTCAGTGGGGTCACTTGCCCGAAGCCGGTGCGACGCTCGACGCGTGTGGCGGGCAATTCCTGGTGGAACGTATGGACGGTCGCCGAATCGATCGAGTTCGTTTTGTCCCGCAGGAGGACCCCGATGAGTGATGTCGACGGGATCATCTGGCTGGTCGTCTTGTTGGCGTTCAACGCCTTCTTTGTCGGCGCCGAATTCGCGGTCATCGCCGCCCGGCGCTCACAGGTCGAGCCGCTCGCGGAGTCCGGTTCGTGGGCGGCAAAGATCGCACTGAAAGCAATGGAACGCGCGTCGTTCATGCTCGCCACGTCCCAATTGGGAATCACCGTGTGTTCGCTCATGATTCTGGGGGTGTCGGAACCCGCGATTCACCACCTACTCGAAGTCGCGCTCTATCCGACCGGGCTCCCCGCCGAGGTGATTTCGATTGCCTCGTTGGTGATCGCCATCCTCCTGGTCACCGTTCTTCACGTCGTCATCGGAGAGATGGTCCCCAAGAACATCGCGTTTTCGGTGCCCGATCGCGCGGTGCTCATTCTGGCCCCACCACTCATGGCCGTCGGGTGGCTGTTCACCCCGGTTATCGCCCTGCTCAACACTCTGTCGAACGGGCTCGTTCGATTGGCAGGCATCGAGCCGAAAGACGAGGCCCAGTCGGTCTTTACGCTCGACGAAATGGCGACAATCGTTCAGCAGTCGCAAAAAGAAGGAAAACTGACCGACGCTGCGGGTGCCGTGTCGGCGACCATCGAATTCACCACCAAGAAGGTCAAGGACATTACCGTTCCGCTGTCGGAGATTGTGACGCTGCCGGAGGGGGCGAGCGCGAGCGACGTCGAACGCGAGGTTGCCCAGCGCGGGTTCAGCCGCTACGTCCTGCTCGACGGGGCGGGTAACCCCGCGGGCTACGTTCACCTCAAGGATGTGCTGGGGCGGGACGACGACGAAGTGGATGATGCCATTCCGCTCAAACGAATTCGTCAACTGGTGTCGCTCTATCGCGGAATCGACCTCGAAGACGCGCTGGCGACTCTCCGCAAAACCGGTTCGCACGTCGCGCGGGTGTTCGACCGCAGCGGTGCGACGGTCGGATTGTTGTTCCTCGAGGACATCATCGAAGAACTCATCGGCGAGGTCCAAGACGCCACCCGTCGACGTCGTTAGGGCTGAGCGCGCAGGTACTGGTCGGGCCAGTAGGGAAGTGTGTACCCGAGAGCGGTCGACGCGCGCAGTGCAAAGTGCGGGTCGCGCATCATTTCGCGGCCGAGCATGACGGCGTCGGCTTTGCCCGACTCGACAATTTCGTTCGCCTGTTCCGGAAGCGTGATGAGTCCCACCGCGTTCGTGGGGATCTCGGCGGTTCGACG
>CAMDKN010000028.1 GCA_945901035.1 Gulosibacter massiliensis
GTTCGGGATCTGCTCGAGGCGGTGACCTCGTGAAAAGGACGAACCCGTGGTTTTTGCTCGGGCTCACGCCGTTGGGATTCGGGGTGGGTTTCGGTCTCGATTGGGCTCTCGTGTCGCGCGGGGGGCCCGCGATTCCGGTCCCGTGGACCCTGTCGGTGAGTCTCGTTCTCATCGGAATCGCTGTTGTTGCTTTGGGCACCAGGGTTCGACGGGCGGTCCACCCCGAACGAAGCCGTCGAATCGACCCCATCGCCGCGGTGACAATCCTGCAACTGGCCAAAGCGTCGGCAACGGGCGGGGCACTGATGGTCGGCGCAACCGCGGGACTGCTGGCGTTTGTCTCGACCCGACCGGTTGTCATCGATACGGTCATCCCGTCTAACATTGGCGGTGTTGTCGCCGCCATCATTCTCGTGATTCTCGCGCTGGTCGCCGAGTGGATGTGCGTGCTTCCCCCACAGGACCCGGACGGAGAACCCGCATGATGACACCGGGACGACTCGAGGTCGGGCTCGTCGGCACCGCGCCGGAGCTCGCCATCATGGGGCTCGCTCTCGCGGGGGCGGGGCACTTCCCGTGGGGCATCACCGAACCCGCCCCGGCCGACCGCGAACGCGTCGTGTCGATGTTGCGCGGAGTCACTATTCGACCGGCGGCGGAGGTGGTTGCGGCGACCCATCTCATCATCATCGGAGCGGGCGAGGGCGAGACGGTCGCCCAAATCGTTGAATCGCTCGCCGACGCCTGGAAGCCCGGACAAATCGTTCTTCACACGTCGGCCGAATTCGGCATCGGCGTTCTCGAGCCCGCGACCACCAAGGGCGTGATTCCGCTGGCGATTCACCCGGTTCTGACGTTTACGGGCACATCGCTCGACCTTCACCGCATGAAAGACGCGCACTTCGCGGTCACTGCTCCCGCCGTTGCACTGCCCATCGCCCAAGCGCTCGTGGTCGAGATGGGCGGCGAACCGTTCGTCGTCGCCGAAGAAGACCGTGCCGCCTACGCCGACGCGGTCGCAACCGTCGGGTCGTTCTCGCGTGCGATTGTCGACCAGGCGACGTTCCGCCTCCAAGAGATCGGGGTCGAACATCCCGGCGCGGTCCTTCGAGCGCTCGCCCACTCCGCCGTCGAAGAGGCTCTGCGGGCATCGTCCGATGGCGCGATCGACCCCATCGGTCGTTGGCTGGACGAGACGACCTCCGAGGACGATGACTAGAACCGCCCTCGTCCCGACGATGGGGGCACTGCACGACGGTCATCTCGCGCTCGTTCATCGCGTCCGCGAACTAGCCGATCGCGTCGTCGTGTCGATTTTCGTGAACCCCACCCAGTTCGGAGCGGGCGAGGGCTTCGACCGTTACCCCCGAACGCTCGACGCCGATCGTGCGCTGCTCGGCGACCTCGCCGAGGTGTTCGCGCCGACCGTCGACGAGGTTTATCCGCCGGACAACCCACCGCCCGTTGTCCACGCGGGAGCAATGGGGGACCTGTGGGAAGGGGCCGCTCGGCCCAGCCACTTCGACGGGGTCCTCTCGGTGGTGAATCGCCTATTCGACCTCGTGAAGCCCGACATCGCGGTGTTCGGCGAGAAGGACTGGCAACAGTTGACACTGATTCGTCGCATGGTGGTCGAGCGCGGGCTTCCCAGTGAAATCGTGGGTGTTCCGACGGTTCGCGAACCCAGTGGACTGGCGCTCAGTTCCCGCAACCGAAACTTGTCACCTGACGAACTCGAAAAAGCTGCACTTCTGCCCGCGGTCCTCCAGCAGATCGCCGAGTCCGGCGGAACCTCCGAATCGATCATTCGCGGCGCAGCCCGACTCGATGATGCCGGTTTCGTGGTCGATTACCTCGACGTGGTCGACGAGAACACACTCGAGCCGACCATCGATTCCGCCAACGCGCGCGTCATTGTCGCCGCCCGAATCGGGACCACCCGGCTCATCGACAACATGCCCGTCGCGCCAGTGCCTGAACGGTAACCTTGACAGGTACCAGAAGGGGCGCCATGACTGACGAGACCGAACTGTCGGCCGACGAGATTATCGAACAGAAAGCTGTTCGCCTCGCCAAGCGCGCCACTCTTCTCGAGAACGGTGAGGCGTACCCCGTTTCGGTTCCCGTCACGGACACCATCGGTGCTGTCCGAGCCGCTCACCAGGGTCTCGACGTTGACGTCGCGACCGGAGTGACCGCCGCACTCGCGGGTCGCGTTGTCCATTCCCGCAACACCGGAAAACTCTGTTTTGCCGCCCTGCAGTCGGGCGACGGCGAGCGCATTCAGGCGATGCTGTCCCTCGATGTCGTCGGCGAGGACGCCCTCGAGCGCTGGAAAGATCTCGTCGACCTCGGTGACCACGTGTTCGTCAAGGGCGAGGTCATCACCTCCAAGCGCGGCGAACTGTCGATTCTCGTGTCGGAGTGGCAGATGGCGGCAAAGTCGCTGTTGCCCTTGCCAAACCTGCACGCCGAACTCAGCGAGGAAACGCGGGTTCGCCAGCGCTACCTCGACCTCATCGTGCGCGACCAAGCGCGTCAGAATGTCGTGACCCGCGCGAAGGCGATGGCGTCCCTGCGCGAGACCTTCGCCAAGCACGGCTTCCTCGAGATCGAAACCCCCATGCTGCAAACGATGCACGGCGGTGCGGCCGCCCGCCCGTTCGTCACGCACTCGAATGCGTTCGACATGGAACTGTTCCTGCGCATCGCCCCCGAACTGTTCCTCAAGCGCGCGGTGGTCGGCGGAATCGAACGCGTCTTCGAGATCAACCGCAACTTCCGCAACGAGGGCGCCGACTCGACGCACAACCCCGAATTCGTGATGCTCGAGTTTTATCAGGCGTATGGCGACTACAACACCGTTGCCGACCTCACGCAAGAGATGGTCCAGAACGCGGCCGTCGCTGTCGCCGATTCGCACGTTGTCACCTGGAACGACGGCACCGAATACGACTTCGGCGGCGATTGGGCGCGCATCTCGATGTTCGAGTCGCTCAGCACCGCGGTCGGAACCGAAATCACTCCCGAGACGCCGATGAAGACACTCGAGACGATGGCGAAGGCCGTCGAGATCGAGGTGCAACACCCGACCCACGGCAAGCTCGTCGAGGAACTGTGGGAACACCACGTCAAGGGCGACCTCGTTCGCCCCACGTTCGTCATGGACTTCCCCGTCGACACAAGCCCGCTCGTGCGCCAACACCGATCGAAACCCGGCGTCGTCGAAAAGTGGGACCTGTATGTTCGCGGGTTCGAGCTCGCGACCGGCTATTCCGAACTGGTCGACCCCATCATCCAGCGCGAGCGATTCGTCGAACAGGCGAAACTGGGCGAGCGCGGTGACGTCGAGGCGATGCGTCTCGACGAGGACTTCCTGCGCGCACTCGAACACGGCATGCCCCCGACCGGCGGCCAGGGCATGGGAATCGACCGGTTGCTCATGGCGCTGACCGGGCTGGGCATCCGCGACACCGTCCTGTTCCCGCTGGTCAAATAGGAGACACCGTGATTCAAGACTTCTGGCTCAACGCGATCTTTTCGCTCGTCCCGACCATCCTCATCGGGCTCATCTTTTGGTTCGTCATGCGCAGCATCATGCGCGCCGACCGAACAGAACGCGACACTCTCAAGAAGTACGAAGCCGAAGAGCGCGAGCGTCGCGGGCTTCCGCCCAAGGAATAGTTAGGCGCGTTCCTCGGGAACGGCGATCTTCCACAGCAGTTTCGCGGGCACATACGTCGTCAGCCAGACGGCGGAATCAGGACTGGTGCGACCGACGGGTTCGGGCAGAGCCTTCGTCTCGATTTCGAACAGCGCGATCGGGGCGTTTCGCCGCTTTCCGACCTTGACCGCCGACATCGGGTCCTCGTGCATGTGGACGTACAGGCGCTTCTGCGGCAGCAGGCCTTCCTTGCGGTCGAGAATCGCGTCGAGGTTGTAATCCGGCGTCGCGTGATACAGAAACTGAGGCGCATTGTTGATGTCAATCAGCTCGATGTTCACGTTCGGGTTGCTGTGACCGTAAAACGCGCGCGCCTTGGTGCCATCAATGCTCAGTTCGAATCGGTCGTTTCCGTCGGGGCCGACCTCGCGCAGGACGTCCTCCGCCGTGACGAGAATGTCGTCCGCGGCGAGGCGCGTGACGATGTCCTCGATCGGAAGCCAGCCCGTCGGATCGAGTTCTACATCGGTCGCGTGACGCAAAATGAAGGCGATCGCGCCAGGGCGAGCGCGTGAGTTGTTCCGAGCCATTCTTCGATCGTACGGTTTCCCGCCGACAACGGCTCGCGAACCCCCGTTTTGCCCTCGGCGAAATCGCCCCACGGCCTCTAATCGCGTTGTTACCCTCGCAGTAATGGCACGCAACTGTGTGCAAAGGAGATGACGCGATGTTTGAACGATTTACAGACCGGGCCCGTCGAGTGGTCGTGCTTGCCCAAGAAGAGGCCAAGCAACTGAACCACAACTACATCGGCACCGAGCACATCCTGCTCGGTCTCATTCGCGAGGGCGACGGCATCGCCGCGAAGGCGCTCGCCGAACTCTCGATTTCCATCGACAACGTTCGCGAGCAGGTTCAGGAAATTATCGGGCAGGGCCAGACCGCTCCGACCGGACACATCCCGTTCACGCCTCGTGCCAAGAAGGTCCTCGAACTGAGCCTCCGCGAAGCGCTGCAGTTGGGCCACAACTACATCGGAACCGAGCACATCCTGCTGGGTCTCATTCGCGAGGGCGAGGGCGTCGCCGCCCAGGTTCTCGTCAAGCTGGGCGCGGATCTCACGCGCGTTCGCCAGACTGTCATCCAGTTGCTCTCGGGTTACCAGGGCAAGGAATCCGCTGTTGTCGGTGGTACCGAATCGACGTCGTCCGACAAGGGCTCGACGATTCTCGACCAGTACGGCCGCAACCTCACGCAGGCGGCCCGCGAGGGAAAACTCGACCCCGTCATCGGGCGCGAGAAGGAAATGGAACGCGTCATGCAGATCCTTTCCCGCCGAACCAAGAACAACCCTGTACTCATCGGCGAACCGGGGGTCGGAAAGACCGCTGTTGTCGAGGGTCTCGCCCAGTCGATCGTCAAGGGCGAAGTCCCCGAGACGCTGAAGGACAAGCAGGTCTACACGCTCGACCTCGGCAGCCTCATCGCCGGAAGCCGCTACCGCGGTGACTTCGAGGAACGACTCAAGAAGGTCACCAAGGAAATCCGTAACCGCGGGGACATCATTGTGTTCATCGACGAGATTCACGCGCTCGTGGGCGCGGGTGCGGCGGAGGGTGCGGTCGACGCGGCCAGCATCCTCAAGCCGATGCTCGCTCGCGGTGAACTGCAGACCATCGGCGCGACGACTCTGGACGAGTACCGCAAGTATTTCGAAAAGGACGCGGCCCTCGAGCGCCGCTTCCAGCCCGTGACCGTCAACGAACCGTCGGTGGCCCACACCATCAACATCCTCAAAGGACTTCGCGACCGTTACGAAGCGTTCCACAAGGTGTCGATTTCCGACGCCGCACTGACGGCCGCTGCGACCCTCGCCGACCGTTACGTACAAGACCGCTTCCTGCCGGACAAGGCCATCGACCTCATCGACGAAGCGGGCGCTCGACTGCGCCTGTCGATCCTGTCGTCCCCGCCGGAACTGCGCGAGTTTGACGACAAGATTGCCGCGGTTCGGATGGCGAAGGAAAAGGCCATCGAGAACCAGGACTTCGAGGGCGCGGCCAAGTCGCGCGACGAGGAAAAGAAACTGCTCGGTGAGCGGCTTCGCCTCGAAAAGGAATGGCGCAAGGGCGAGAAGGGCGAACTGGGAACCGTCGACGAAGGAATTATCGCGGAGGTTCTCGCCCAGGCGACCGGTATCCCCGTCTTCAAGCTGACCGAAGAGGAGAGCTCCCGCCTGCTCATGATGGAGAAGTCGCTGCATCAGCGCGTCATCGGCCAGGAAGAAGCAATCTCGGTTCTGTCGAAGACCATTCGACGCACCCGCGCCGGGCTCAAGGACCCCAAGCGGCCGTCCGGGTCGTTCATCTTCGCCGGTCCGACCGGTGTCGGTAAAACCGAACTCGCCAAGGCGCTCGCCGAATTCCTGTTCGACGACGAGAACGCGCTCATCGCTCTCGACATGTCCGAATACGGCGAGAAGCACACCGCGTCGCGTCTGTTCGGCGCCCCTCCCGGATACGTCGGATTCGAAGAGGGCGGGCAGCTAACCGAGCGCGTTCGCCGCAAGCCGTTCTCGGTCGTGCTGTTCGACGAGATCGAAAAGGCGCACCCCGACATCTTCAACTCGCTGCTGCAGGTGCTGGAGGAGGGTCGTTTGACGGACGGCCAGGGACGCGTCATCGACTTCAAGAACACCGTCATCATCATGACGACGAACCTCGGAACGAAGGACATCACGGGCGGTCCCGTCGGTTTCACGATTCAGGGCGACTCGGATCAGACCTACAAGGCGATGCGCTCCAAGGTCATCGAGGAACTCAAAAAGCACTTCAAGCCCGAGTTCCTCAACCGCGTCGACGAGACCATCGTCTTCCCGCAGTTGTCGCAGGACGAACTTCTTCAGATCGTCGACCTGTTCGTGCGTCGCCTGCGTGAGCGCATGCTCGACCGCGACATGACGCTCGATGTCACGGATGCCGCCCGACGTCAGTTGCTCACAATCGGGTGGGACCCGATGCTCGGTGCTCGTCCGCTTCGTCGCGCGATTCAGCACGAGGTCGAAGACATGCTGTCCGAGAAAATCCTCAACGGGGAACTCTCGATTGGCCAGCACGTCCTCATCGACTTCGTGGGCGACGAATTCACCGCGGTGATGACCGGTTCCATACTTCCGGTGGAGGAATCCGTCAAAGGTCGCGCGTCCAAGGCGGCGAAGGTTCCGGCGGATTCCGACGGCGATGTCGTCGCTCCGGACGCCGGCACGGACACTCCGACGGAATAGACCGACGATTGGGTGCGCGGAAGGTTCGGCGCGCCACCCAATTCCGCGCGGACACGCGCGTACCCTCGACGTATGAACGCGTTTTTCGACCCGATCGGGCCACTTCCTCGTGCGGTGTACTGGCGTCGACGCGCCATCATCCTCGGTCTCATCGTTCTGCTGGTCGGCGGGGCCTGGACGCTCTTTTCGGCGTTCACCGCCACTCCGGCGCCAACACCGTCCACCGCGGCAACGCCGGGCGCTGTCGCCCCGTGCGACCCCGCGGACATCACCCTGAGCGCGATTACCGACCAGGACGCCTATGCCGAGGGCGAGTTCCCGCAGTTCTCGATGAATATCACCAACACGGGCGACGCCACCTGCACGCTCGAGGTCGGCTCGGACAAACAGCGCTACACCGTCACGAGCGGGTCGGATTCGATTTGGGATTCGACCGTCTGCCAGACCGGCGCCGAACCGTTCGTCCAGGAACTGACCGCTGGCCAGACCGTGACTCCCACCGCTGTGGAGTGGGGCCGCGCTCGAAGCGATAACTGCGACAGCGGCACACCCGCTGTGGGCGGCGGAGCGTCCTATCAGCTCACGGTGTTTGTGGGCGAAATCGAATCGGCAGAGGCGAAACAGTTCATGTTGTACTAGCCTCAAGACCATGAGGCTAAATCCCATCCGATCCGTTTTCGCTGCGTTCGCACTATTCGCGTTGTCCGCGGGTGTCCTGGCGGCTCCCGCCAGTGCCGTCACTACGCCGTCCCCCATCATCGGCGGAGACACCGTGTTGATCAGCGAGGTTCCCTGGCAGGTCGGCTTGATTAATCCCAAGAACGGACCGTCGTTGTGGGAAGCGCAGTTCTGTGGAGGAACCGTCCTCAACGCCCGCTGGGTTGTCACCGCGGCACACTGTCTCGTTGATCAAAACGGCAGAGTGTCAAAGACAAAAGCTGTCAAAATCATCGCGGGAGTCGACGACCTTGGTCTCCCTCGCGGCACCAACGAACACCGGGTCAGTTCCATCGTCGTCAGCCCCGGTTACGAGGGCGGTTTCAACGACATCGCGCTGATTCAGATTTCCGATCAATTCGACCTGTATGGTTCGGGGATCGTCCCGGCGTCTCTACCGCTCGCCCTCGACGGTGACGACGTTCCCGCCCTCGGCACCGACATCATCGTCTCGGGTTGGGGTGAGTGGGAAGCCTATCAGGCAGGGGAATATCCCACGATGCTGCAGAAAGCCACCCTCGACGTGCTCGCGGCACCGTTGGCCGATGACTGTGGCGACTACCTTTTGTCCGACTGGAATTACCGCTACGAAATGTGTGTCGGTGTGACGGAAGGCGGGCGTGACACCTGCCAGGGCGACTCGGGCGGACCCTATGTGGCGGAACTCGACGGCGACGGCGACGGTACCCCGGAACCGACCTTGGTTGGAGTGACGTCGTGGGGGAACGAGTGCGCGTTGGAAGGCTATCCTGGATTCGCGACGCGAGTTTCCGCCTATGTCGACTGGATAATTCCCGAGGCGCCGTCAGTGTCCGTGAACTATTCGGCGGGCACGGGTAAGCACACGGTGTCATGGCTCCCGCGGAGCGGTCAATCGCTCGCCGGCAAGCTGAGCGGATATCGGGTCGAATATTCGCTCGATTCCGGCGAAACGTGGAGTCTTGCGACAACCGCCAGTTCGAAAGCCCGGTCAACGAGCAAAATGGTCGCCGAGAGCGCGGTCTGGCGTGTTGCGGCAGTCTCAGCGGTCAACAAGAACCTCGGACCGTATTTGTGGGCGGATGAGTCGGGGTCGTTCTTCGACCGCGGGTTCGACGTACCCGACGCTCCCACCGATTTCAGCGTGGTAGACACCGGCGACGCCTGGATCGCCTTCGAGTGGACAGAACCGACGTCGGTTCACGGCAGCGCAGTCACCGAATATCGGGTGTACCGAGAGCGCCCGGGGAGTTCACCCGAGTTCATGGGCAGCATCACCAACGGGTATCTGGGCATCTCGGTGTCGACTCGCGTGGGGTCGGGCTCATATCCACCATCCGAGTATTTTGTCGTCGCGGTGAACAACGCGGGCGCATCGGTTGCCTCTAATGCCGTGGAAGCGTACGCCGAAAACGACTAGGAAACGCCTCGCCGCGACCGGGAATATCTGAGCCGACGGAAACGTTCGAAGAATTGTCAGATTCACGGCGCGTCGTTCGAGTTCCGTGTCCCACCTCGGTGGCAGACTGACGTTCCCGCACCGCCGCGGAATCGTCCCGTCCGCACCATCGACGGCTCGGTTAGTCGACCCTTGAGAGGAGCATCAATGCGTTATTCCATCGGCCTCACCCGCCTCCCTCTGCCCCAGTTTGTGTGGGCATCCATCGACAAACGAGTGGAAACACCCCCGCTCGCACCTGCCGAAACCGTCATCGAAACTGCTGCGAAAGAGGACGACAATGTTTAATCCCTTTGACCCGAACGAACCGACCGACAAGCAGCTCTGGGACGAACTGGGCGACACCGTCGACTCTCGCCGTCAAGAGATCTACTTCATGCTCGGACAACGTGCGCACAACGCGAGCAAGTACGAGGAAGCCCTTGCGCTCTTCGACAAGTCGCTCGAATTCTGCGAGACACTCGGGTACACCCGCGAAAAGTACTTCACGATGGTGTGTATCACGCGGTGCCACCGTGAACTCAAGAACTGGGACAAGGTCTTCGAGATTTTCGACCGGTTAGAAGAACGAGGACTCGCGGATCTCGAGGCCGAAGATCTCGCGCACATGTTCCGCGCCAAGGCGTATGCCCTGAAAGAACAGCGCAGGGCGCGCGACGCGATTGAGGCGTTCCGCATTGCCGAGAACTATTCGAAGGAGTGCGGTGAGTCGTACCTCGCGTGTCACGACGCCATTCAGCGCGCGCGTATTCACACTCTTCTGCGCGAATACACCGTCGCGCGTGACCTCATGCTGGTCACGCTTGAATTCGCCCGCACCGAGGCCGTCGTTCCGCTTGCGGCACAGGTTCAGTTGAACCTGGGGCGCATCTACCTCCAAGCAGCGGATTTCCCGGCCGCAGTGGTGACTCTGGAAGACGCCGTCGCAACGTTCGACGCCATCGAAGACGACATCTACGGCAAGAAGGCTCGAATGGCGCTCGCGGCCGCCCATGGCCGCAACGGCAACCTCGTACGCGCCGAGCAGATTTTGGTTGCGCTCGACGAGTCACTCAATCCGTGGGACATCGAAGTTCGGGCGAGCATTTCCCTTCTCCGCGGCGAACTGTCGCCGGATCCCGCCGAGGTCGCTACGTGGCACCAGAAGGCTCGCGCTCTCGCTGCAAACGATGGCCGGCACCATTTCGTCAACGTCGTCGACATCAACGCCGCGGTGGTTCTGGCGGAATCCGGCGATCTGGACGGTTCCGAGAGGCTTCTGCGCGCCGTCATCGAGTCGGCTGAGAAGTTCGACGACCACGACATCATCAACCAAGCGCGGGTCCGTCTGGCGAGCGTTCTCATCGAAACGGGACGTTCCGACGAAGCGTTGGTGCTGCTCGAAACGATGTCCATCGCAACGTTCGGCGATGAC
>CAMDKN010000029.1 GCA_945901035.1 Gulosibacter massiliensis
GATGCTCTGGCCGGAATTCTCGGTATGGCCGCATTCACAATCGCAACACTGATTCAGTACCCAATCACGGGACTCGCCGACATCCGATACCTGTTGGCCGTGTTTAACGCAGGCTTCGCCCCCATTATCTTGTCCACCACGTTCCGCAAGATTCGTCGTCCGCACATGGAGAGCCTCATGGACGTGTGGGAACGAATTGTGGATGTGTTCATGATCGCGTTCATCGCGTCGCTCACGACGCTGTCCCTCATCGGCGGGATTGCGGCCTACGCGGGCGCGAGTGTTCCACTCGCCGACAACACAAACACCATCGTGCTACTCGTCACCGGAGTCGCGCTGTTGCGCATCGTCCTCGAAGAACTGGCCGCCCGCGGATTCGCGGCTCGACTCGACCGCATTAACCCGACCGAAGTCGCCGGGCCACCGATGGTCCAACAGTGGGTCTCGTTGGTGTTCAAGTACACCGTCCTCGTCGTCATGATCGGTGACATGGTCGGCTGGGGCTGGTGGCTCTGGCTCGGGTCATTCGTCATGTTCGTCCCCGGAATCCTCGGCATGACGTTCTCGGACCTTCCCAAATCCAAACTTCTGTCCCAGATCATTCCGGGCGGTCTCGCGGCACTGTTGCTCGCGACCCTTCTCGCGGGATGGTCGGGCGACCTCGTCGCGCTGTTCTTCGCCGATTCCCCGATGTATGGGCAATTGTCCTTCCTGCTCGTTCCTCTCCCCGTCATCATCACCGCGATCATCGGAATGTTCGCCGACGGAAGCGAAAAATGGTACGTGGAACGGAAACTCACCTGGGTCTATCTGATCGGTGGGGTCGGTGTGTTCGTCTCGACCGTCTTGGCCACTGACTTCTTCGGGCAGATTTTCGGGTCCTAGTTCTACCGCCACTCTCACCCCCAGGTCGCGGGTCGAACCCGCGGCGGGCTCGGCTGATTGTCGCGCGCGTGGATTCGACGATGACACGCCGTCATCGTGACAGAATATTAGGATGACAACCGCCTCCACGAGCCGCCGGGTGATGAACGCCGATGGCGAATGGGAAGCCATTGCTCGGTATCGCGTTTTGTGGCTGGCAAAACTCGTCTATAGCAGCCGGTTCGAGTTCTTCATCGCGGCGGTCATCGCCATCAACGCGGTGTTCCTCGCGGTCTTGACGATGCCCAACATCACGTCGGAAACCCGCGAGGTCGCGATGTTCATCGACGCCGTGGCAATGGGTATTTACATCGCCGAATTGATTGTCCGAATCCTGTCGTATGGCACGAAGCCCTGGGAGTTTTTCCGTCGAGGCTGGAACGTCTTCGATTTCGTCGTCGTCGGGCTCGCCCCGTTCGCTGCCGGCCAAACCGTGGTGCTCCGGCTGCTGCGCCTTTTGCGCCTTCTTCGGATCTTTCGATTCCTCCCCGAAGTCCGAATACTTTTCGCCTCTATCGTCAAGAGCATCCCACCGCTTCTCAGCATGTCCGTCCTCATCGGCCTGTTGCTATTCCTCTACGGGATGGCGGGAACCTACTTGTTCGGAGCATTCCTGCCCGACGCGTGGGGACACATCGGACAGAGCCTCAAGTCTCTGTTCATCCTGCTGACCCTCGAAAACTTCCCGATTTATCTCGAAGACGCCATGCTCATCAGCCCGTTCGCCCTGCCCTATTTCCTGTCCTACGTGTTCTTCATCGTGTTCACCATTCTGAACGTGCTCATCGGAATCGTGTTGAACGCGATGGATGAGGCGCGCGCGGAGGCGCGCGCTAAGTCGGATAAGACCGCCGCCTTGCGCGAGTTGACCAACGTCGTCGACGCCATCAGCGCGGACGGAACGATTACTCCCGACGAGCTCGTTCTGTTGCGCGCCGAAATCGAACGGCTCAAAGGGGCTTAGATCACACACCGGACGGTCACCCGTCCGTCGTCCGATTCCGAGTGGAAAAGACCTCGTGCGGTGGCGCGATTATGGTAGAAAAATTCACCTTCGCGCACTATCATCTCTCTCATGGTCAACTTAAATGTTTTCACGTTCTTCATCATTGGCACCCTCGGGTTCGGATGGCTCGCTCTCCGATTCATCCCGGGCAAGGCGTTCGGCTTCCGAATGTTCGGCATTGGGCTCTCGCTCCTCGCGCTCGCGTTCGCGGTGTGGTCCGCCATCATCGCGACGCAACCGGCGGATCTTTCGGTGCTCACCACCGTCGGCGTCATCCCGTTTGCCGCCGCGAACCTCTTTTTCGTCGCCGCGGGAACGTCCGACTTCAGCCCCAAGGCACGACGGACTCTCCTCCTCGTTGCGGCCGCTGTCCTCGCCGTATTGCTGGTGCTCCGCACGGCGGTGTTCCCGTCGGCGCCCTCCTTCAGCGACAACGGGTTGTTCTATTTCAACGCGCACCCGATCGCCATCCTGTTGTACGTGATCGTGTTCGCTGGCGGGCTTATGCCCGCCGTCCACGTCGTGACCTCGCACATCGCGAACTACACGACCGCTATGTTCACACGACTGTTCTTCAACGTGGTGACGTTGTCTGGTGTGGTGCTGCTCGTGAGCACGAGTGACGAACTGCAGTACTGGAACGGTTACATCCTGCTCGCGGGCTTGATTGGTCTGACCGTAATCCACGCCCGTCGGACGCCTGAATTCATTACCCGATAATCCCCGTGGGGGCTACCTCGCGCTATCTCCGTGAACGTTTCCCGCTCGTTGCGGTATCAGTTCTCGCCCTGGGAACCGCAGTTTTTCTGGTCGGGGTTTCGACCGTCGGACCTTCCGAAACGCTCACCCACGTAGTCGTCGCCCTCATCACGGTGACCTTCGTCGCTTTTCTCCTGCGGCAACGCGTCGCGGACGAATTCAAGGACCGCGGTCACGACGACCTGAACTATCCGAACCGACCCGTTCAGCGCGGTGCAATCCCCACGCGGACGCTCATTCGCATGGGGATTGTGGCGTTCGTCGTCGAGGTCGCCGGTGTGAGCATCATCGCAGCGGTCAGCGGCCGGTGGGAGAGCATCCTCGCCTATTTCGGCGTTGTCGTGTACTCCGCCCTCACCGCGGTCGAGTTCTTTGCACCGCGGTGGATCGGTCGACACTTCACGGTGTACTTCCTCTCTCACCAAGTGATTTTTGTGTTTTTCGCGTTGTGGAGCTTCGTCGTCTTTGCGCCCGCCGACACCACGCGGTTTGTCACCGGTGCGACCGCGTTCACCCTCGTCATGGCCGCGCTGGAAATCATGCGCAAATTCGAAATCCGCCGAGACCCGCGGGGCCAAGTCGTGAAGGACACGTATGTGGCGGTGTGGGGTCGGTCCGTGACCGTGGGGATTCTGGCCGCTGTCTTCGTCACGAGCGGAACGTTGTTGGGAGCGACGATCGGACTACCCGTCGCCATGATCGGTGTCGCGTGCGCGCTCGGCCTCGCGGTCGTTCGCAACTCGGACCGAGCAGTTCAGGGAACAACGATCCTGGGCTTTTTTGCGCTCGGCGTTGCGGGATATCTATCATGACGACGTGGGGAGCGAAGGCGGAGGGTTTGTTGCGCCTCCGAGACGAGTTCGGTGTGGACGTGCCACCATTTGTGGTCATCCCTTTGGCCGATGTTGTCCGCGACCTCGACAACATTCGGACACGGGTAAACGAGGCTTTTGCCGATTTCGCAGCCGGCGGAACGGACAAATCGTTGACCCGCGTTCTCGACGACGTGCGTGCGAGCCTCGCGATGGACGAACAGGCTCTTCGGTCGTTTCACTCCAGTGTCGACCGTCTCGAGTGGTCAACGGTCAGTTTTCGAACCTCCGCCGTGTCCGAAGACGGTCCGGACGCGTCGTTCGCCGGGCAATACGAGTCGTATCTCGACGTCCCCTACACCGAGGAAGCGCTTCGAACCCACGTTCGTCGGTGCGTCGAAAGCATGGTTTCGTTGCGCGTCCTGCGCTATGCCCGCGAGCGAGGCCTTTCGCGATGGGATCTCGGAGGTTCCGTAGTCGTCCAGCAGATGTTCCACGGCGACGCGGCGGGCGTGCTCTTCACGGAAAACGGCACGGGGGCGATGACCATCGCCGCGAGTTCGGCGGCGGTCAACGCCGTCGTCGACGGTGACGACGCCACCGACTATGTTATTTCTCGAGCGACGGACGACGGCGAAAACATTCCCGAGCCGATTCGTCGACTGAGCCGATTAGCATTCGGACTCGAAGCCTCCGTCGGCCACCCGCTCGACATCGAGTGGGCGGTGCGTGGCAATCGCGTGGTGTTTTTGCAGATGAGACCGATCACGGTTCCCAATCTCGATTACCACCTGGAGTGGGACTCGACCAACATCTCCGAAAATTACCCCGGTGTGACGTTGCCGCTCACGTACTCCGTGATCCGCGAACTGTATGCCGGGGTTTACATGTCGTTCGTCCGCTTGGTGGGCGCGTCGGAACAGAAAATCCGGGCGGACGAACCCGCCTTTCGCAACATGCTGGGATACCTCAACGGCCACGTTTACTACCGCATCACCAACTGGTACGCGCTCATGAAATTTCTGCCGGGGCGCGCGAACCAAGAGTTTTTCGAAGCGATGCTCAACCCCGTCACTCACCGCGGTCGATCGACGACGACACGACGAATGGATCTCGCGTCGCTGGTCGCGATTGTGCGCTTCCTGTGGTTGTTGTCCCGCTCGGAGAAGAGGTCACAACGATTCCGCACCCGGTTCGCCGAACGGCTCGCGTTCTTCTCGTCCTTTCACGTCGAGTACGTCAACGCCGCGCAACTGCTGGCGGCGTCCCAACAAATCCGCGGCGAGGTTCTTGCCGATTGGGCGACACCCATCCTCAACGACGTCAAGCTGATGGTCTTCCACGGCGTCCTCACGCGCTTCTTCTTTCGTGCCGACGATCAGACGGAATACCTCGCCTTCCTGCAGGGCTTAACCGACCGCGCCAGTCTGGAACCACTCGAGCATCTTGCGCGTGTGGGCGGAGTCGTGGCGTGCGCGCTGAAGGACGAGAAGGTTCGGTCGATTGCCGAGTTGAGGAGGACGCCGAGCTGGACCGCCGTGTCTGAGTCGGCAGCGGAATACATCGCCGCGTTCGGGTCGCGGACTCCGGGCGAACTCAAATTGGAGTCCGTGCGTCTCACCGACGACCTGTCGGACGTCCTCGAACTCGCCGTGAGAGCTCACGAGTCGACCTTCACGGCGAACGCCGCGGCACGTGCGGACGGAGCGACGTCCTCACTCAACTGGCCGGCTCACGTTCCGAAATACCAACGCCCGCTGCTTCGATGGGTCGCGACGCACACCCGCCGCGCCATCGATTGGCGTGAGAGGTTCCGGTTCAACCGCGCGCAGACGTTTGATCTCACGCGGGGGCTTTATGACGCGGTCGGACGAATTCTCGAAACGGAGGGGCTAATCGACACGCGACGAGATGTGTATTGGCTGACGGAACACGAAATCGACGAAATCGTCAACGCGCACGCGTGGAGCCTTGACGCGAAAGCGCTCGTCGCGCATCGCAAAACGCTCTTCGCCGGCTACGCCGCCGCAGACGCGAGCCTCGCGGTCAACGGCGCTGGCTGGATTGCCGCCCACCACCTGTCCCCGGTGCGTCCGATCGATGCCGAGCGTGGGCTCACCGGCCGAGGCGTTGCGCCGGGCGTTTTGACCGCTCCCGTCGTCGTGTGCACCGAATTCGACCCCGCGCTCGATATTCGTGGAAAAATTCTGGTTGTGAACCACATCGACCCGGGGTGGACGTTACTTTTCACGCAGGCCGCCGGGATTGTCGCGGAACGTGGCAACGCGCTCTCGCACGCTGCCATCATCGCCCGCGAAATCGGGATTCCCGCAGTCGTGGCCGTGTCCGGCGCCCTCGATCAACTCACGACGGGCGACGTCGTGACCATCGACGGAATCCGAGGGAGCGTCACGCGTGAAGCGACTTAGACTCATCGCCACTCACGTCGGGTGGGCGGGTGCTGTCACGTTACTCAGCCTGCTCGCCGCGTGGTCGGCTATCGCGTTTCTGCTGGACTCGAACGTCCGACTCGCGATCGTGTTTGCCGTGGTCGCGTTCCTGCTCGACATCGCCGACGGCTTCCTCGCACGAAAGCTCGGAACAACGAGCGAATTCGGACGTCTGTTGGACAGCATGGTCGACGCCGTCAACTATTCGATGCTCGCCGCACTCGTCGCGGAACGGGTGCTGTTGCCCGGCGTGCTCGGATTCGTCGTCGGATTTCTCATCCTCGCGTGTGGAATCCTGCGACTTGTGCTCTTCACGATGAGCGGGTTTGAGGAAGAAGGCAATCGCCTGTATTACGTGGGCGTGATCACACCACACCTCACCCTCGCCGTCGCTCTGACCTACCTCGTCACGCGATTTGTTGAGGTTCCGGACCTCGTTGTTGCCGCGACACTCGGAGCCATCGCACTCGCCCAACTGTCGACAATCCGCACGCGCAAGACCGGGGTGCTCGTCTTCTGGATTCCCGCGTCCATCGCGACTGCGATTGGGGCGCTGCTGTGGTTGTAAACGCTACGTCGTCCATCGATCCGGCAGACCTCGGTGACGTGTTGGCAGAAATTGCGCGCTTCGCGGCGACGGAACCGGCGCTGACACCACGGCCAATCGAGGACCTCCGCGCCGCAGCATCGCGGGGCAACGTCGTTGTGTTGCGTCACGACGGCGGCCTGATCGGGTGGGCCGTTCGAGAGGTGCTCCGACCGGGGCTCGCCGAAATCGGCATGATGTACATCAAGCCGGCGTTTCGGACTCCCGCGGCGTTCATCCGGTTGGCGAGGGAACTCGTCAACGTGCCCGAGGCCCTGATTCTCGCGACCTACGACTCCGCTCTGGTGCGTCTCGCTGTGCTCGAATTCGGGTTTCGCGAGGCCTCGCTCGGACAGGTGATTGTGCGAAGCCGTGGACGCTTTCTGGTGAAACGACTCTCGGCGGAGAGCCGCCGGGCGGTGCGGGAACACACCCGCACAGCACGACCGCTGTGCGCGATTCGGGAAGCCCAATGACCGCCACCGAATTCGTGATTGTTCTCGCGATGGCACTTCTGTTCGGGGTGGTGTTCGCAAGCATCGAGATCATCAAACGCCGCTGGAACATTTCGCCCGAAATCATGCGCCGAGTCGCACACATCGCCTCGGGTCTGCTCGTGCTGTTGGACTATGTGTTGCTCTCGCCCGTCTTTTTCATTGCGCTGGTCGGCGGCGGATGGTTTGCATTTTTCGCGGCCAGCAAACTCAAACTCTTGACCGCGGTCAACGACGTGGCGCGTCGAACCTACGGACAATACATTCTCACCGCGGGCTACCTGGGGGCCTTCGGAATTTCACAATTCGAGCCCGCGGTGTTCGTGCCCAGCGTTCTCATTGTCACGTTCGCCGACTCGTTCGCCGGATTGGTCGGCACTCTCATCCGGTCCCCCCGCAGAACCATGCTCGGGTCTCTCGTCTTCTTCGTGATTGCACTGGGACTTCTGATAGCGACTGGTGCGGCTCCGGTTCTCGTCGCTATTGGCGTCGCGGCAACGCTGACCCTGATCGAACGCGTTTCGCCGCTGGGTCTCGACAACGTGACCATTCCGGTCGCCGCAGCCCTACTGCTTCTTGTGCTTTAGTCCGATTCGCCGCATCAGCTCGTCCGTGCTCAGGTGCGTCACCACGGAAATCGCGAACGCGACGGCCAGAGTTTCCCACGGCACTCGGTACGCCACGAGCAACATAAGCCCGCTGGCAAGGGTCCCGTCGATGGTGTCCATCACCGCTTGAATTCGACCGCCGAGTCCCCGGGCCGGGCTCGCGCTCGTTGGGATGCCCAACCGACGTTTGACGAAACTGTTGAGCACCTCTCCCGCGACATACAGAACTGCCGTCGCGGGACCCAGGATGAACGGGTTCTCGAGAAAGACCGGGTGCACGAGTGGCGTCAGCGGCGCGACGAGGTGCAAAAACACGGTGACCGCAGTGCCCAGAACGACATAGAACACGAGACTTCGCAGGGATTTGCTGGGCCCGATGAGTGGCCGACCACCGAGGAGCCGTCCGCCGTCGAGCGGAATCTGAAGCGATGCGAACCACCCTTTTCGCATCGCCGCGATGAAGATGAGTCCTGCCACCGTGAGCGGTAACAGCAACGAGATGGCGTGTGACACCGTGGACAGCGCCGACTCAAGCATGCTGGGCTACTCTCTGTACTGTCGCAGGTGCGAACACCGCGATTCGGGTGTCCCCTCGCACACGTCTCATGCCGATGATTTTAGCCGTACCGTAACGCGGCGCCCACGAGGTGGACTTCTGTTCCGCATCATTTCACCTGAATCGCCGTTGCGACCGTATGCTCGTTTCAGGCATCCGCTCACCCTCAAACACAATTCTTCGGAGGCAACCATGTACGTGGCGAAATGGAACGGTGCAGTTATTGCACAATCGGACAAGACGATCGAAATCGAAGGCAACCAGTATTTCCCGATGGACAGCGTCGACACTCAGTTCCTCGTCGACTCGGACGCTACGTCGACCTGTTCCTGGAAGGGCCTCGCTAACTACTATTCCCTGCTCGTGGATGGTGAACTCAACACCGATGCCGTGTGGGTTTACCGCGACCCCAAGGATGCCGCCAAAGAAATCGCGAACCACGTCGCGTTCTGGCGTGGAGTGACGGTCAGCGCTGCTTGATCACCAACTCGGAGTTTTCCCGTGATTGAATTCCACCGCGTCTCCAAAAAATACGGTGAGACCGCCGCACTGGCCGATTTCTCGTTGACCGTTCCAACGTCGAAGATCACCGTGTTGATGGGGCTTTCGGGTTCGGGGAAAACAACCATCATCCGAATGGTCAACAAAATGGTGTCTCCGACCTCGGGGTCGGTGTCGATCGACGGACTCGATGTCGCCGGCCTCGATGCGGTCACGCTGCGTCGCTCAATCGGCTACGTCATGCAGGAGGTGGGACTGCTCCCCCACAAAACCGTGTTCGAGAACGTCACGCTAATCGCTCGAATTGCGGGACAGCCAGCGGACGTAGCCCGAGACAATGCCGCCGAGATGCTGACGATGGTGGGACTCGACGAGTCGTTTTTCACCCGATTCCCTCAGCAACTGTCCGGCGGCCAACAACAACGTGTTGGTGTTGCGCGTGCGCTGGCCATCAAGCCGAACATTTTGCTCATGGACGAACCGTTCGGTGCGGTCGATCCGATTGTCCGAGAGGAACTGCAGGTCGAGTTGTGTCGGATCCAGCGCGACCTCCAACTCACCATCATGTTTGTCACCCACGATCGCCACGAAGCAATCACGATCGCCGATCAGTTGGTCGTTCTCTCCAACGGCGGTCATATCGAGCAGTCCGGCTCGCCGACTGAATTAGTGGCGAAACCCGCCAACGCGTTTGTTCGAAAGATACTCGGCGCTTAATGGAGTGGTTCATCGCCAACTGGACGTTCGTCGCGGGGTTGACCGTCACGCACCTGGGTGTTTCCGTCGTTCCGATTGTCGTCGGCGCTTCTCTCGCCACCGTCGTGGCGCGCGTAACACCAGCTCGATGGGTGAAACCCACCCGCGGAGTTCTCGGCGCGATCTACGCCATCCCCTCCCTTGCGCTGTTCGTGACACTTCCCGCGCTCATCGGCACCACCTTCACCGGACCGACGAACGTCGTCATCGCGCTCACCATCTACGCCATCGCGTCGATGTACTTCTCGGCGCACGATGCGTTCAATCAAGTCCCCCGACCAACCGTGACGAACGCCGAGTCGATGGGCATGAATTCCTGGCAAATATTTATTCACGTGGAGCTCCCGATGGCGGTGCCCGGACTCATCGCCGGACTGCGAGTGGTCGCGGCCAGCACTTTTTCCATTGCCTCGATCGGGGCAATTGTCGGAGTTCGAAACCTCGGCTATCTCTTTGTCGACGGTTTCCAACGACGAATTCCCGAGGAAATTATCACCGGAATCTTCGCGATCTTTGTCATCGCTCTCACTCTCGACGTGTGCCTTTGGGCGGTCGGTCGGCTGTTGACAGGCTGGCGTTTCGTCAAGGTCGACCATGCTTGACGTCACCGAACTGGGTGCGTGGTTTTCAAACCCCGAAAATTGGGCGGGCCGTTACGGGTTATGGAACCTCGGCGCCGAGCATCTCGCGCTCACGCTCCTGGCAATTGTTCTTGCCGCAATCATCGCTGTTCCGCTCGGAGTCGCGATCGGCCACTCCGGTCGAGGCGAATTGTTGGTGATGGGACTGAGTTCCGTTTCGCGAGCCATTCCGACCATGGGACTCCTGTTCGCACTCGTCCTCGTGATGGGAATTGAGTTTCGCGAATTGTCTGTCGTGCTGGCGCTGTCCGCCATCGCACTGCCGCCACTCATTGCCGGCGCGTATTCCGGCGTGACGACTATTCCGCCGTGGATTCGAGACTCGGCGATCGCCCAGGGCATGACCACCTGGCAACTGGTGCGCCACGTGGAGCGTCCGCTCGCGTCGGCGTCGATCATCGGGGGAT
>CAMDKN010000030.1 GCA_945901035.1 Gulosibacter massiliensis
TGGCCGCTTCGGCCGAAATGCTGTTCACCGACTTGCCGTTCGTTGAACGCGTGCGCGCCATCCACGCCCGCGGGCTCGGCGTGGAAATCTGGAATTGGACGACCAAAGACCTTGACGAACTCGCGGCGACGGGCGCGAACTTTACGTCGATGACCGGATACATCGAGGGTGACCTGCTGGAAGAGGACGGTATCGCCCGATTCCTTGAGACCGCCGAGCAGTCCATCGTCGCCTCGCGCATCATCAATGCGGACAGGCTCAACGTGCACGGAACGGGACTGGACGGGAACGGGCAGGCGATCCGCCCGCGTGAGTCGGTCACGGCGGCCGAGCGCTCGACGGCCCGCAGCACGCTGTCCCGGCTCGCGGATCTGGGGGCGAAACACGGCGCGGTGTTCATGCTCGAAAACCTCAACCTCGCAGTCGACCACCCCGGAACGCCGTTCGCGCGTGCGGAGCACACCATCGAACTCGTGTCGAGCATCGACAACCCGCACCTGCAACTGAACCTCGATTTGTACCACGCCCAAATCGGCGAGGGAAACCTGGTCGAACTAGTTCGTCAGGCTCTGCCCTGGATTGGCGAGATTCAGGTCGCGGACGTTCCGGGGCGACAGGAGCCGGGAACGGGCGAAATCAACTTTTCGCGGATCGCCCGCGAGCTGGATGCGCTCGGCTTTGACCGAGTGGTCGGTCTCGAGGGCTGGGCGTCGGGTGACTCGAACGTCGCGCTCGATGCGTTTGTCGGAGCCTTCACCACAAAGTCGGCCTAACGCAAGCTCAGGAATGTTTTAGGGCAGGAACCGAATTCGTTTGGCGTCCATGATGACCTTGATACGCGCAATCGCGGATTTCCCCATTCCGTGCAGGTCGGCCAGGTCTTTCAGTGAGATCTTGCGCAGGTCGGACACTTTGTACAACTTGGCGTCGACCAGAGCGCGCCGCGCCGGCGCTCCGAGTCCGATGGCGCGCCACTCACCGTCGAAGTCCTCGTATTTGGACACGTCGCCGACGGGTGGCTTGAATGCTCGGCGCGGGGCGGGCTTGTTCGACATAGCTGAAGTCTACGAGCGGGGCGGACGAGCGGACCGGCGTTTCGGCCACCAGTAGATTCCCGCCGAGAGCGTCAGCGCGATCAGCGACGGGGTACCGAACGCGGGAAGAATCCATAACGCCCACGCGGTTTCCACGGCGAGCAGAACGATGAGTACGAGCGCGGTCCCGCGGAATCGGCCGCGGAAGCGCGCAAGCGATGCGAAGACGATGACCGCCAGAGCCAGCAGGACCTGCGCCAGCAGCATCAGGGTCACGACGAATGCGAGGGATTCCATTTCGCCACCTGACGTTTGATGAGGGCCCATCCGCCAGTGGACCAGAGTGCCCACAGGACGAGAAGCGGTTGGAAGAGAAGGCGAACCCCGCGGGCGAGGTCCGTGTCGAGACCGAACGCATCAATCCCGTTGACGAACTGCGAGATGTTCCCGGGGAAGATAGCGATGAAGAACAGCGCGGTTGCGATTCCGACCCACGGCGCGAATCGGGGGAGAACGACGAGTGCGACCCCCAACAGGATTTCGACCACACCGGAAGCGAGAACCACGAAGTCGGGGTCGAGGGGGACCCAGGGAGGGACCTGGGCCTGGAATTCGGCCCGTGCCGAACCGAGGTGGCTGATTCCCGCGGACGTCAGCGCCAGCCCCAAGAGGACACGCGCGATGAGCCGTGCCCACCGGGAAATCGTCGCCCGATTCACGCGTTATTTCGCCACGCCGGGCCGGGTCATCGACAAGAGGTCGAGGGCCGCGTCGAGTTGTTCGAGTGTGATCTCGCCACGCTCGACATAGCCAAGGTCGATGACCGCATCTCGAACCGTCATCCCGGCCGTGACCGAGTGCTTGGCAATCTTGGCGGCGGCGTCGTATCCGATGATGCGGTTGAGCGGCGTGACGATGCTGGGTGACATCCCGGCGAGAGCCGCTGCCCGCTCAGCGTTCGCTTCGAGCCCGTCGACGGTCTTGTCTGCAAGCACGCGGCTCGAGTTCGCGAGCAGACGGATTGATTCCAGCAGCGATGTTCCCATTACCGGGATGGCGACATTGAGCTCGAACGAGCCCGAGGCTCCGGCCCAGGCGATGGTGGCGTCGTTGCCGATGATCTTGGCGCACACCATGAGCACCGCCTCGGGAACCACGGGGTTCACCTTGCCCGGCATGATGGACGACCCGGGTTGCAGGTCCGGGATGTTGATTTCGGCGATTCCCGTGTTGGGACCCGAACCCATCCACCGGATGTCGTTACAGATCTTGGTCAGCGACACCGCAATGACGCGCAGCGCACCCGAGGCTTCAACGAGTCCGTCCCGTGCGCCCTGAGCCTCGAAGTGGTCTTTCGCTTCGGTGATAGGAAGCTTTGTCGATGACGCAAGTTCGGCGATGACGGCGGCCGAGAAGCCGGCGGGCGTGTTGATTCCGGTTCCGACCGCGGTACCACCGAGGGGAACTTCGGCGACGCGAATAATCGTCGACTGGATCCGTTCGATTCCGAGGCGAATCTGACGCGCGAATCCGCCGAATTCCTGTCCGAGCGTGACGGGTGTCGCATCCATCAGATGGGTGCGGCCGGGCTTGACCATCGAGGCCCAAGCCTTCGCTTTCTTTTCCAGCGAGACCGCGAGGTGGTCAAGCGCGGGAATCGCGTCGCCGAGAAGTGCCGCGGTCACGGCAAGGTGAACGGACGTCGGGAACACATCGTTGGACGATTGCGAGGCGTTGACGTGGTCGTTCGGGTGGACTGTTTCGCCACGTTTGGTTGTCGCGAGGTTGCCGAGCACCTCGTTGATGTTCATGTTCGAGGAAGTGCCGGAACCCGTCTGGTAGGTGTCAACCGGAAAGTGGTCGTGGTGCTGCCCTGCGATGATGTCGTCCGCCGACGCGACAATCGCGTCGCGAATGTCGGCGGGGATGATGCCCAACTGTTCGTTGACGATTGCCGCCGCGCGCTTGATCTGGGCGAGGGCAACGATTTGTGCGGGCTCAAGGCCACTGCCGGAGATGGGGAAGTTTTCGACAGCGCGCTGTGTTTGTGCGCCGTACAGTGCGTCCGCCGGCACGCGGACCTCGCCCATCGTGTCGTGTTCGATGCGGAATTCGCTCATTGTGTTCCCTTCACACTCATTCGATGTCACCAAAAAGGAGTGAGGGAGCGACCAGACCCTCGCGCAAAATATAGGTTGCACCGACGATTCCGAGCGTTCCATTCGCGACAGCTTCGCCAACGATCTCGCTCTGTGTGAGCAGTTCGGAGATGGTGTCACGAAGGTGTTCCTCGCCGACGTCGTTGATGACGATGTCATCGATGTTTTGCGTCGCGTTCGCGAGCAGGACGCGGTCGATGGCGGGCTGGATTGCATCGGTAATCACGCGAATGTTGACCGGCAGAGGTGTTGCGTTCGATCGACGAGAATCAATCGCCGCGCGAACGGCGCCACACTCATCGTGTGCGAGAACCACAATCAGGTTCACACCGAGTGCGCTGACCGCGTATTCCAGAGATCCGACGACTGATTGGGAAATCGTTTGGCCGGCGTTTCGGACAACAAACAGGTCACCCAGGCCCACATCAAAAATTATTTCGGCGGACAGTCGTGAGTCGGCGCATCCGAATAGCGCCGCGAATGGCTGTTGCCCTTGCGCAAGAGCGTCGCGATGGTCGACGTCTTGTCGGGGGTGGGCGGGTTTGCCCGCCACGAATCGATCGTTCCCGGCGACCAATTGCGACCACGCCTCACGCGGAGTCGACGGTTGAGTGGAGGACACAGTCAGCCTTTCAGAGATTCGAGCGCGCGCTGCGCGACCAGTTCCATTTCGGTTTCATCCGCGGTTCCCGACACAATCAGGCTACCTCCCGACGCGAGCGGAAACTGATAAACCAGTTCGTAGTTTCCCGGGTCCTTGAGCGTCGAACGGTCGACAACCGTCGCCGAGGAACCCGCAACCGTCATCGTGACCGGGTCTGCGTCATCGAGGACGTCAAGCAATTCGGGGGGAACCGTTCCGGCAAACTGCTCGATCGACACGAATTCCCCCGCGGGAGTCACGAGCCCGATGTACCACTCGACGTTGTCGCCCCCGATGTATTCGGCGCGGTTGGACCACCAGTCGCCATCCGCTTCGGTGAATTCGGGGTTCACCAGGGTTTGAGGGCTCGGCGCACTAGCGTGCACGTCACTCCAATCGACCTCGGCTCGGGTCATCGGGTCGGGCCGAACCGCCAAGATCACGATAACCAAAACGACGGCGAACGACGCGAGGAGCGCTCCCGACAGCGTGTACAGGTTGCTTCGGTTGCGTCGTTCCTGTGCGGCGCTCACTCGGCGGGCTTTCGGGCGGCTTCAAGCCGTGCCCGCGCTCCGGCCAACCATTCTTCGCAGCGTGCGGCGAGGGCCTCGCCACGTTCCCACAGCGTCACGGACTCGTCGAGCGACGCCGTACCTTTTTCCAAGGAATCGACGATCGTGACCAGCTCGTCCCGTGCTTGTTCGTAGGTGAGGGATGACACCTCGGGAAGTTTGTCCGCCATGGTTTAACGATACCTTTCGTCAGTTCGCTGTCGCGTTGATGTCGCCGTCGGCGACGCGAAGGGACAGCACGTCACCGGATGTCACGCCCGCCGTCGTGTTGACGACCCTGCCGTCGGCGTCGCGAACAATGGCGTATCCGCGGTCCAGGGTGTTTTGCGGCGACAGCGTGCGCAGTGCCCCCCGAAGTCCGTGCAGTCGGTCCGCCGTCTGTTGAACCTGTGCGGTGACGAGGGTCGAACCGCGGTAGGAAAGATTGACGAGGTCGTTCTCGTGACGTTCGAGATACGCCAACGGGCTCGCCATCACGGGTCTCGAGGCGAGTTGGCGAATCCGATCGACCTGGTGCGTGATGAGGGTGACGGTGACCTGTCGCCCGCGGGCCCGCAACTGGTCGATCTCGGCGAGGTCGGCAGCGACATCCGGCACCACTCGTTTCGCGGCGTCCGTCGGCGTCGACGCCCGAAGGTCGGCGACCTCGTCGAGCAGCGGCCTGTCGTTCTCGTGCCCAATCGCACTGACGATGGGGGTGACCGACGCAGCCGCGGCGCGAACAATCTGTTCGTCACTGAAGGCCACGAGTTCCAGGAACGCTCCGCCTCCGCGGGCAATGATGATGACGTCGACGGTGGGGTCCGCGTCGAGTTCGGCGATTGCCGCGGGGATCTGTGCGACGGCGGCCGCGCCGGATACCGCCGTGTGAATCGTTCGGAATTGCACGTCGGCCCAGCGGTTGCGCGCGTTGACCAGGACGTCTTTTTCGGCGTCCGAATCCTTCGACGTGATTAGCCCGATGCACCGGGGGAACTTGGGCAGGGGCACCTTGCGCGAATCGTCGAAGAGCCCCTCGGACTGCAACTGCACGCGCAGCTCTTCGATTTTGACGAGGAAATCCCCGAGGCCTTCGCGGCGGATTGCTTCGGCGAGGAACTTCATCTCGCCGTTTTTGGGCCAGAAGTCGAAACGACCGTAGAGGCGAACTTTGTCCCCGGCCTTGTACGGCTCGGTCTCCGACGCGACCAACGCGCCCTCGATCTTGCACTGCAGTTGTGCCGTCGCGTCCTTCATCGTGAAAAACACGATGTCTTTCCACGGCTTCCACTCGGCGATTTCGCCTTCGAGCCAGAACGACTTCCACCCCGAGATTTTCTCGCGCGCAACCCGCGACGCGACACTGACCGACAGCGGTGTGATGTCGTCGGGCGCGTCCGTCATGCCTCCACCGTACTCGTGACGACCGACGCGAACGGGGTACTGTGAATCCGTGTTCCCGGAAGGACAGCGATGCGACCTGTGACCTATCTCTATGACGACCTCGGGTTGCTCGATTCGGCGAACGAGTCGGTTCGGCGCCTGCTGTCGGACCTCGTCATCATGACCCCCGAGACCGCGTTCGACGACGAACCGATTGTGCTCGACGCCATGCCGAGCACCGACCACGGGGACGACTTCATGGACCGCATCATCGCGATGGCAACCGACATTCCCGTCGTGTTCACGATGTCAGCGCTCGTCGGCGAAAGAGCGGACATCGAGTCGGCGTTGGCCGAGCCACTCAGTCGCGCGACTCTGGCGCTCACCCGGCTCCGCCGCGAACACGGTGCATTCGCCGGCGACTACGACTGGGATTCGGACGACAACGGGCTCATGGTGAACTGGTCGACACCCGAGCACCTCGTGCGACTGCACGTCCCCGACCCGCGCGAAGGAACCGATTTCATCCTCGTCGCGAAAGCACCGGGTACCGATCGAGAGTGGCGTTCGCTCGCTGACCTCGCGGCCCCCGAGGAAAACATAGACTGAACCCGTGAGCACAGTCACTAACGGCAAAATCGAAATCACCCTTCGGGCGAGTCATCCGGTCCGAGAGACCCCCCTCGTCGAGGTCCCGACCGCCGGCCCGAAAAAGGTGCTGCTCGCCGCGCCCCGCGGTTATTGCGCGGGAGTCGACCGAGCGGTCGTTGCCGTCGAAAAAGCACTCGACCAGTTCGGTTCCCCCGTGTACGTGCGGAAAGAAATCGTCCACAACGTCGAGGTGGTGACGGCGTTGACCGAACGCGGCGCGATATTCGTCAACGAGGTCGATGAAGTGCCGGAGGGTTCCCACCTCGTGTTCAGCGCCCACGGCGTTTCACCCAAGGTCAAAAGTGACGCGTTCGATCGCAACCTCATGGCGATTGACGCGACCTGCCCGCTCGTCACGAAGGTTCACCGCGAAGCCGAGCGCTTTTCGCGCACCGGGTTCCACATTCTTCTCGTCGGCCACGAAGGCCACGAAGAAGTCGAAGGCACGATGGGGCACGCCCCCGACCAGACGACGCTCGTCAACAACCCGGACGAGGCAGATGTCATCGAGGTGCCCGAGACCGACAAATTGATTTGGCTGTCACAGACGACACTGTCGGTGGACGAGACAATGGAGACCGTTCGCCGGCTTCGCCTGCGCTTCCCGCACCTGCAAGACCCGCCCAGCGACGACATTTGCTACGCGACGCAGAACCGACAGGTCGCCATCAAAAAGATTGCCCCCGAGTGTGACCTCGTGCTCATTGTTGGATCGTCGAATTCGTCGAACTCGGTTCGCCTCGTTGAGGTCGCGCTCGAAGTCGGCGCCCGTGCGTCCTACCGCATCGATTACGCGAGCGAAGTGAAACAGGAATGGTTCGACGGAGTGGAAACCGTCGGCATCTCGTCCGGCGCGAGTGTCCCCGAACACCTCGTCGACGAGTTGTTGTCCGACATCCGTCTCGCTGGCTTCACCCACGTCGAGACCGTGACCACCGCGACCGAAGACCTCATGTTCTCGCTCCCGAAAGAACTCCGCGGCGAAAGCGACCGACCACTCGGCGGTCGACGCTCCGACGCCTAGTCGGCGTGAGCCGTCACGGGTCGCGATTGCTCGCCGTAAACGGCGTCTAGCTCAGCGCGTGACCGGCTGAGCCGAGTTGCTTGGCGTAATCGACAACGCGCGAGGCCATCGCCGTCTCGGCGAGCTTGCCCCACGAACGCGGGTCGTACACCTTCTTGTTCCCCATTTCGCCGTCGACCTTGAGCACGCCGGCGTAGTTCGTGAACATCGTGTCGGCAACGGACCGCGTGAACGCGTACTGGGTGTCGGTGTCGAGGTTCATCTTGACGACACCGTTGCGAACCGCTTCGAAAATCTCGTCCTCGGTCGAACCCGATCCGCCGTGGAATACGAGATCGAGCGGTTTTGCGTCGGTCCCGTACTTTTGTGCGAGCCCCGCCTGAATGTCGGCGAGGATTTCGGGACGCAGTTTGACGTTCCCTGGCTTGTAGACGCCGTGCACGTTTCCGAAGGTGAGCGCAGCCATGTATCGCCCGTTTTCGCCGAACCCGAGTGCCTCGACCGTGGCGATGGCGTCATCGAGGGTGGTGTAGAGACTGTCATTGATGGCGTGGCTGACGCCGTCTTCTTCGCCGCCGACGACGCCAATCTCGACCTCAAGGATGGCATTGATGTTCTTGGTCTTGGCCAGAATCTCGCGCGCGATGCTGAGGTTCTCGGCCAGTGGAACGGCGGAACCGTCCCACATGTGCGACTGGAAAATCGGTTCGCGACCCGCCTTCACTTCCACTTCGCTCGCCTCAATGAGCGGATACACGAAACCGTCCAGAGCGTCCTTCGGGCAGTGGTCGGTGTGAAGCGCGACGGTGATCGGATACGACTTGGCGACCTCGTGCACGAACCGCGCCATCGCCAGCGCTCCGGTTGCGCGTCCCTTCACGGTGTGCCCGGCAAAAAAGTCCGCGCCACCCGTCGTGACCTGAAGGATTCCGTCCGAACCGGCCTCGGTGAGTCCCTGCAGCACAGCGTTGATGGTCGACGACGACGAGACGTTGATCGCGGGAAACGCGAAAACGTTCTTTTTCGCCGTGTCGAGCATTTCGGCGTAGCGGTCCGGTGTGGCGACGGGCATGGTTCTCCTTGGCGTGGGGTGTCAGTGCGGCTTCAGTCTAGTGTTCGGGCCCACGGGATAGGCTGGAGGAAAACCAAGGAACTGAGATGACCAACCAATTCGACCACCCGGATCGTAACCTCGCCCTCGAACTCGTGCGGTCCACCGAAGCGGCCGCGATTCGCGCCCTGCCGTACATCGGTCGCGGTGACAAGAACGCGGCGGACGGCGCGGCGGTCGACGCGATGCGAACGTTCCTCGGCACGGTCAATTTTCAGGGCACCATCGTCATCGGCGAGGGCGAAAAGGACAACGCCCCGATGTTGTTCAACGGGGAAGTGGTGGGTAACGGATCCGGTCCCGAGTGCGACATTGCCGTCGACCCCATCGACGGAACGAGCCTCACCGCCGCGGGTCGAGGGCACGCGATTTCGATGTTGGCGGTGTCCGACCGTGGGACGATGCTCGATGCGTCGAGCGTGTACTACATGGAAAAACTCGTCGCGAACGCGGATGCGCACGGCGTTCTGGACTTGTCACAATCCTTGACCGAGAACATCCGCGCACTCGCGAAAGCGAAGAACAAGCGGGTGAACGAGATCAAGGTCGCCATCCTGGACCGACCGCGTCACGCCGACGCCATCGACGAAATCCGCACGGCCGGCGCTCACACGCGCCTGATTCTGGACGGTGACGTCGCCGCGGGAATCAATGCGGCCCGCGAGGACAACCGAATCGACCTGTGTTACGGCGTCGGCGGCAGCCCCGAAGGAGTCGCCGTGACCTGCGCCATCAAGGCCTTGGGCGGTTTCATCCAGGGACGATTGGTCGCGGGGTCCGACGAGGAACGCGCGCGCGGGGTTGCGGCGGGACTGAAGTTCGATTACGTCTATTCCGCCGACGAACTCGTGGCCAGTGACAACACGTTCTTCGTGGCGACCGGTGTGACCGACGGAGAACTCGTGCGAGGTGTCCGTCACGACGGCCGTTGGCTTCGCACCGAGAGCGTGATTTTCCGTTCGCGTTCGGGAACCGTGCGTCGGGTCAACTCGGACTATCTCGCTGAGCGCTGGCTCTCCTAACTACCCGACGAGTTCTGACTCGACTGTTCGATTGCGCGCAAGGACTGTCCCTGACCACACCGCGAGGAGTCCCGCCGCGGCGATTGCGACAAGAGCCAGGTGCCACGAGCCGGTGACGGCGCGACTGAACCCCATCAGCGGGACAAACACCGCCGAAATCGAATAGGCGACAAACTGCGCGAACGCGCTGACCTGAAGTGAAGCGCCGCTCGAGCGGGTCCGAAGATTGATGAGAACGAGTGCGAGCGGAAACAGCAAAGGTCCGCTTCCGAACACAACCGCCCAGAGGTAGGGGGCAACGGTCGGGGCGAAGGCGAGTCCGAGCGCACCCACCGAAGTCAGTCCCGCGCCAATGAAAACAAGTACCGAGATGTTGCGGATTTTGGATGCGAAGAAGGGGATGGAGATGGCGAGAGGCAGACCCGCGCCCGCGAAGAGGGCGAGCATGAATCCGCCCTCGGCCTGGTTCAGTTGCGCCAACTCTTTGGCGATGTCGGGAAGCCACGCGAACATTCCGTACCCCGTGATCGAGGACACCACGAGCGTGGCGGCGATGGCCTGTGCGGTCGGGGACCGGTGCACGCGAAGGCGTCCAATGGGCACCTCGGGAAGGTGGACAATCGTCGAGCGGCGGCCGCGGCGAATTTCGATCAGCCAGATAGCCAGACCGCCGAGGGCCACCACAACCCAGCCGCCGAGTGCGACCCGCCACGATGTCCCCAGACTGAGAGGGACGGCGATGAGGGCCGGCAGAATCGACCCGATGGCCACAAACGTCATATACGCCGACGACATCGCGCCGATGGCGTTGGGGAAATAGTGCTTGACGACGGGGGGAAGTGACACATTTCCCATGCCG
>CAMDKN010000031.1 GCA_945901035.1 Gulosibacter massiliensis
CTCGCGAAGCGGGAACGCGTCCGCGCGGTGGGCGAGACGGGACTGGATTTTTTTCGAACCGATGAATCCGGCAGCGCGCCACAATTGCAGTCGTTCGAAGCCCACATCGACATCGCGAAAGCTAACGGCATCGCGATGCAGATTCACGATCGCGATGCGCACGGCGCCGTGGTCGACACCCTGTTGCGGGTCGGAGCGCCGGAACGGACCGTGTTCCACTGTTTTTCGGGGGACGAGGAACTGGCGGGCATTTGCGCCGAAAACGGGTGGTACCTTTCGTTCGCGGGAACCGTGACATTCGGAAACGCCAAAGGAATCCGTGCGGCGCTCGACGTCGCCCCCCGCGAACTCGTCCTGGTTGAAACGGATGCGCCGTTCCTCACGCCCACACCGTTTCGCGGCCGGCCGAACGCGCCCTACCTGATTCCGTTGACGCTTCGATTCATGGCGGAGCATTTGGGTGTTGGGGTCGACGAACTGTCGGCGGACATCGCGCGTAACACGGAACGGGTGTACGGCGAGTGGTGACGTTGCTGGGTGCGTCCGAGATTCGCGCGCTCGCCGAGCGGCTCGACGTGTCGCCGACGAAAAAATGGGGACAGAACTTTGTGCACGACGCCAACACGGTGCGCAAGATTGTGACCGCGGCGAAACTGCATCCCGGCGAAGCGGTGGTCGAGATCGGGCCTGGGCTCGGGTCGCTCACCCTTGGGCTTCTGGAACAGGGCCACCCCGTGACCGCGATCGAAATCGACCCGCGCCTGGCCGCGGAGTTGCCTGCAACATGTGAGGCGCACGGCGTTGATGCGGAGGCCCTGATTGTTGTTCAGGCGGACGCGCTCACCGTTACCAATCTGCCCGCCGCGCCTGTCGGGAACGGTGGCGCTGCGACCGCTTCTTCCGCGGGGCCAACCGCGATCGTCGCCAACCTGCCGTACAACGTGTCGGTCCCCGTTCTCATTCACCTGCTCGAGACCTTCCCCACCATCCGCCGCGTGCTCGTCATGGTTCAGGCCGAAGTCGGGCAACGCTTGGCCGCGTCCCCCGGTTCCAAAATCTACGGCGTGCCCAGCGTGAAGGGCGCGTGGTGGGGCGACTGGAGCGTCGACGGCGCCGTGTCCCGCCGGGTGTTCTGGCCCGAGCCCAACGTCGACTCCGTGCTGGTCGGGATGACCGCACGCGCCACCCCGGGTGACGAGGCACTCCGGCTCCGGACCTTCGCCCTCGCCGACGCCGCCTTTGGACAGCGCCGCAAAACCCTCCGGCAGGCGCTCTCCGCGATCGCAGGGTCAACGACCGCTGCGGCCGCCTTGTGCGAAGCCGCCGGCATTGACTCCGGGGCGCGCGGGGAACAGTTGACGCTTGGTCAGTTTGTCGCGCTCGCCTCTGTTCCTTTCTAATCCTCCCACCTGTTTCCACCTGTTTTTTCACACAAATCGCGGATTTCGGGGCAAAACCGGCTCCCCACAGCATTGTGTGTGAAAAAACGGGAGGGGAACTGTGGATTGTGTGAAAAAACAGGTGGGGGAGCGGGTTTAGGCTCGAGCATATGGTTACGCGTTCGGTCACAGCGACTGCCCCGGGGAAGATTAACGTGTGCCTCCGAGTCGGGCCACTGCGAGACGACGGATATCATGACGTCGCCACCATTTTTCAAGCGGTCAGCCTGGTCGATGAGGTCAACGCGTCGGAATCGGAAACATTCTCGGTGAGCTTCACCGGCCCGATCGACACGAGCGGCCTGACCGTCGACGAGTCGAACCTCGTGCTCCGCGCCGCGCGGGCGGTCGCCGCCGCGGCGAACTACTCGGGCGGAGCCAGCATTGAGGTCATCAAGCGCGTTCCCATCGCCGGCGGAATGGGCGGCGGCTCGGCGGACGCGGCGGCGACCCTGGTTGCCGTCGACGCACTGTGGGGGACGAACCTCGGGACGGCAAAGCTCGCAGAAATCGCGGCAACCCTCGGCGCGGATGTTCCGTTCGCCCTGCACGGCGGGACGGCACTCGGAGTTGGGCGCGGGGACATTTTGTCGCCCGTCCTCGCCAAGGCCGAGTTCCACTGGGTGCTCGTGCTGAACGACGACGGACTATCGACCCCCGACGTGTTCCGACAACTCGACCGCCACCGCAACGAGCACTCCATCGACATCGAGACGGTTGCGGTCGATCCGACGGTGGACGACAAGTTTCTGCACGCGCTTCGCTCGGGGGATGCTCTGGCGCTCGCCGAATACCTGCGCAACGACCTTCAGGCGGCGGCCCTGCAACTCAGGCCCGAACTGGGCGCGGTGCTCGAATTCGGCGAAACACACGGCGCGCTCGCGGGAATCGTTTCGGGGAGTGGTCCCACCATCGCCCTGCTCGCGCCCGATGAACCAGCGGCGCAAGCGCTCGCGGCAGAGTTTACGGCTGACGGTCAGACGGCATTGACGGTGACCGCTCCGGCGCCGGGCGCTCGGGTTCGCTGAATGGTCGACCGCGCATACTGAGCAGCACCCCGCCGATTGCGGCACCGACCAGCGCGATGTCGGCGACGTTTCCGACGAAAAATCCGCCGTAGTCGAGGAAGTCGACGATCTTGCCGCTGCCGAGTTCCTCGCCGCGCAACAAGCGGTCAAAGAAGTGCGAGATCGCACCGCCGAGCATCGAGCCGATCACGATTGCCCACAGCGGCGTGGTGACCCGGAAGGCCAACACTCCAAGCCCGATAGCGGCGACTCCGGCAATGACCGTGAGAATCCACACGAACCCCGCGCCGATTCCGAAAGCCGCACCGGGGTTGTACACGAGAACGAGTCCGAACCAATCGCCGAGGAGCGGGATGCGTGGTTGATCAGCGAGAGTGGTTTCCGCCCAGAACTTGGTGGCTTGGTCGACCACGATCCAGAACGCGGCGAGGCCGAAGGTCAGTGCGAGAAGCGAGCGTTTGGACACTCCACCATTCTCACAGCCTTTACCTGTCTAAACTGACGAAGTGAACCTGGTCGGATTAGAGAGCGTGTCGCACGAATACCCGAACCGGGTCGTGTTGGACAACCTGACCATCGGGTTACACGCGGGCGACCGGATTGGGGTCGTCGGCCGCAACGGCGATGGCAAGTCGACGCTCATGTCGATCTTCGCGGGGACGCTGACACCGGACTCGGGGCGCGTGACGCTGCGGGGGAACACCCAGGTGGGCGCGCTCACTCAGGACGACAGTTTCGATGACGGCGACACGGTTGGTCACGTCGTCGTGGGCGAAGGCCCCGAGCACGAGTGGGCGTCGTCCCCCGCGATTCGAGACGTGCTGGGCGGGTTGCTGGGCGACGTCGATGTCACCGCGTCGATCGGCGACTTGTCGGGCGGTCAGCGCCGGCGCGTGGCGTTGGCGAAACTGTTGGTCGGCGAATGGGACGTGTTGTTGCTCGACGAACCGACGAACCACCTCGACGTGTCAGGCGTCAATTGGTTGGCCGAACACCTCATTCGGCGCTGGCCGACGGGTTCCGGTGCGTTGGCGGTTGTGACCCACGACCGGTGGTTCCTCGATGCCATCTCGCTCGACACGTGGGAGGTCCACGACGGCGTGGTCGACAAGTTCGAGGGCGGTTACGCCGCATACATCCTGCAGCGCGTTGAGCGCCAGCGTCAGGCGTCGGCGAGCGAAGAGCGCCGCCAGAACCTGTTGCGCAAGGAACTCGCGTGGTTGCGCCGCGGTGCCCCCGCGCGAACCACCAAGCCGAAGTTCCGAATCGAGGCGGCGTCGGCGCTCATCGCCGATGTGCCACCGCCGCGCGACCGGGTCGAACTGTCGAGGATGGCGACACAGCGACTCGGGAAAGACGTCGTCGATCTGTTGGACGTCGATTTCGCGTTCGGCGGGAACACCATCCTCGAGGACGTGGAGTGGCGCATCGCGCCGGGGGAACGAACCGGAATTCTGGGCCGAAACGGCGCCGGGAAGTCGACCCTGTTGGGTTTGATTGACGGAACGTTGCAACCCACGGCGGGTCGCGTCAAACAGGGCAAGACGGTCAAACTGCGACGTCTCGACCAGCGGCTCGAGGGGCTCGAGAAATACATGAACGACCGCGTGAGCGCCGTCATCGCCGAATTCAAGACGACCTACAACGCGGGCGGAATCGAACTGTCGCCGGGGCAGTTGCTGGAGAGACTCGGGTTTTCCAGCGCGCACATCCAAACTCCGGTCAAAGACCTGTCCGGCGGGCAGAAGCGACGACTACAAATCTTGCTCATCCTGTTGGACGAGCCGAACGTGCTGTTGCTCGATGAACCCACCAACGACCTCGATACGGACATGCTCGCGGCGCTCGAGGACGTCTTGGATTCCTGGCCGGGCACGCTCATCGTCGTGTCGCACGACCGCTACCTGCTCGAACGTGTCACCGATCAGCAGTACGCGGTGATCGGGAAGCGCCTTCGACACCTGCCCGGAGGGGTCGACGAATACCTGCGGCTGGACGCGAGGCCCGTCACCCCGATCGTCGCGGCCAAGCCTGTGGTGGCCACGCCCTCAACGAACCTCAGTGGCGCGGAGCGACACGCTCTCGACAAAGAGTTCAAGTCTCTCGAACGGCAGATTCAGAACCTCAAGGCGACGATCGACGACATTCATGCGCGCATGGCCGCTCACGACCAGGGGGACTATCAGGGGCTCGCGGCGGTCAGTGCGGAATTGGGCACGGCGACGTCGAACCTGGACACGCTGGAAACACGCTGGATTGCCGTGGCCGACAAGCTCGGAAAATAGCGGCTGCCCCTCCTGGATTCGAACCAAGACCGAACATCTCCAAAGGATGCCGTGCTGCCATTACACTAAGGGGCATTGCCCCGCAGGGCTCTTCTATTCTGCCCGAATTTCGGCGACACTCGGTGCTTCGGCGGACACGCCGAGTGCCTAGTGCCAGAATGGTCTCATGACCGATGCCCTTCTCGCCGTGGTGATTCTCGCCGCTGGTGAGGGAACGCGGATGAAGTCATCGACCGCCAAGGTGTTGCACCCCATTGCGGGCGTCCCGATGATCGGTCACGTGCTGTCGACGGCCGCCGCGCTGCGGCCGAGTAGGACGGTCGCGGTGGTGCGCCACCAACGCGACGCGGTCGCGAGCGCGATCGCCGAGTTGTCCGACGAAGTCCTCATCGTCGATCAGGATGACGTTCCGGGCACTGGTCGCGCTGTCGAACTCGCCCTCGCCGCCCTCAATGATTTTGAGGGGGACATCGTTGTGATCAGCGGTGACGTTCCTCTGCTGGATGCCGAGACGCTCACCGACCTCATCGACGAACACCGTCAGCGCGAACGTGCCGCGTCGGTTCTGTCGGCCCTCGTCGATGACCCGACAGGCTACGGCCGAATCGTTCGGGACGATCAGGGCGAGTTTCGTCGCATCGTCGAACACAAGGACGCAGCCGACGACGAACTGGGGATTTCCGAAGTCAATTCTGGGGCGTACGTCTTTCGCTCGACGGCACTGCGTGACTCGCTCGCGTCGGTCGGCACCGCGAACGCGTCGGGTGAAAAATACCTCACCGACGTCATCGAATTGATTGTCGGCAACAGCCTCGCCGTCGGAGCGAACCCGGTGTATGAGTCGTGGGTCGTCGCTGGGGTCAACGACCGCGCGCAACTGTCGGACGTACAGGCCAGGCTCAACGCCATGATTGTGCGCGGACACCAACTCAACGGCGTCAGCATCGACGACCCCGCAACGACGTGGATTGATCGCGCGGTGTCGATCGAGCCGGACGCCCACATCCTGCCTGGTACGTTCCTGAAGGGCGCGACGAGCATTGCGCGGGGGGCGGTGGTCGGCCCCGATACGACTCTGCGTGACTGTGAAATCGGCGAAGACGCCACCGTCTCGCGAACGGATGCGACCCTCGCGGTCATCGAGGCGAACGCCGCGGTCGGACCGTTCTCGTACCTACGGCCCGGCACAATCCTTGGCGCGGGCGGGAAAATCGGCGCATTCGTCGAAACCAAAAACGCGAAAATCGGCCGCGGCAGCAAGGTCCCGCACCTCTCGTATATAGGTGACACGACCGTCGGCGAAGAATCGAACATCGGCGCCGGCACCATCACGGCTAACTACGACGGTGTCGCCAAGCACGCGACCGTTGTCGGCTCGCATGTTCGCACCGGCTCCCACAACGTCTTCGTCGCGCCCGTCACCATCGCGGACGGCGCTTATACGGCGGCCGGAACGGTCGTGCGGCGAAACGTCCCGGCGGGTGCGTTGGGAATGACGGTCGCGCAGCAGCGCAACGTAGAAGGTTGGGTTGAAAACAATCGATCGGGTACCGCGGCTGCTGAGGCCGCGACTCACGCCACCACGGAAAGCGAGTAGTCCAATGAACAACATGGAGTTGGCGGGCAAAAAGAAGCTCATCCTCATTTCGGGACGGGCACACCCCCAACTCGCGTTGGACATCGCCGACGAGCTCGGAATCTCACTTCTCCCGACGGATGCTCGCACCTTTGCGAACGGCGAGATTTATGCCCGATTCGACGAGAGCGTGCGCGGCACCGACGCGTTCGTCATTCAGTCGCACTGCAACCCCATCAACGAGTGGCTGATGGAACAACTCATCATGGTCGACGCCCTCAAGCGCGCCAGCGCCAAGCGCATCACCGTCGTTGCGCCGTTCTACCCCTACGCCCGCCAGGACAAGAAGAGCCGCGGGCGCGAACCGATTTCGGCTCGGCTCATTGCCGACCTGTTCAAGACCGCCGGAGCCGACCGCATCATGTCGGTCGACATCCACGCACCGCAGATCCAGGGGTTCTTTGACGGACCGTTCGACCACCTGTTCGCCATGCCACTGTTGTTGGAACACTGCCGTGCGCAACTTGATTCGTCGACGCTCACGGTCGTGAGCCCCGACATGGGCCGCGTTCGCGTTGCCGACATTTGGAGCGACAAGCTTGGTGCGCCCCTTGCGCTCATCCACAAGCGCCGCGATCCGAAGATTGCGAACCAGGTCAGCGTCCACGAAATCGTGGGTGACGTCGAGGGCCGCGTGTGCCTCATCGTCGATGATCTGATTGACACGGGCCGCACAATTGTCAAGGCCGCCGAGGCTCTCAAGAACGCGGGGGCAAAGGGCGTAGTTGTCGCCGCGACCCACGCCGTGTTCTCGGATCCCGCCACCGAAATTTTGCAGTCCGACTTCATCGACAAGGTCGTGGTGACCGACAGCCTCCCGATTCCGGCAGAAAAGCGTTGGGACCGACTCGAAATCCTGTCGATTGCGCCGACCATCGCGACCGCGATTCGCGAGGTGTTCGGCGAGGGTTCGGTCACCGGCATGTTCGACGGGGCTGCATAACCCTTGTCCTCTCGTTCGTCGGGGCTCTTCTGGGGGTTCCTCGGAGTTCTCGCGTTCTCGTTCACCGTTCCGCTGACGCGCGTCGCGGTCGAGGGGATGAGCCCGCTGTTCATCGGCTCCGGGCGCGCAGTGCTCGCGGCGATTCTCGCCTCCACGGTCTTGATCGCGACCCGACAAAAACTGCCGAACGCCCGGCAGTTCCGGCACCTCGTTGTCGTCGGTGCGGGTGTCGTGGTGGGTTTCCCGTACTTCACGTCGTACGCGCTCGAAACCGTGCCCGCGGCCCACGCGGCAGTTGTCATCGGCTTGTTGCCGATCGCGACCGCTGCAGTCGCCGTCATCCGCACCAGCGAACGGGTCGCTGGACGATTTTGGGTGTTCGCGGTACTGGGGGCAATCGCCGCGATCTCGTTCGCGAGCGTTGCTGCTGGTGAATTCGGCCATTTCGAATGGGCCGACCTGCTGTTGGTCGGGGCCGTCATCACCTCGGCGATCGGCTACAGCGAAGGCGCGGTTGTGTCCCGCGAACTCGGGTCGTGGCAAACCATCTCGTGGACGCTCGTCATCTGGTCGCCCGTGATGATCATCATGACCGTCGTGTCGATGGCCACCCAACCCATCACCGCGACGCCGTGGCAGTGGGCGGCGTTCGTCTACCTCGGTGCCGTGTCGATGTACCTGTCGTTCTTCGGCTGGTATCGCGGCCTCGCGATCGGTCCCATCACGACCGTGAGCCAGGTTCAACTGATTCAGCCCGTCCTGTCAATCGTGTGGGCGGCGTTGATTCTGGGCGAAGTCATCACTCTCGAAGTGGCAGTGGGCGGCGCAGTCGTGATTGCGTGCGCAGCCCTCGCGGTGCGGACGCGCCTCAAATTGTAGACGTGTAAAAAATAAGCCGTATTTTTTACATATTTTCCGAACGTGCGAATAGACTGTTGGCATGCCTTTCCGCGCAGAGGTCGCGCACAACGACCTTCCCCTAATTCCTCCCAACCTCGTCGTCGAGACGATCGAGGTGTTGCGTGCGACGACCGCCGCGCGGGTCGCGCTGATGGAACTCGATACTCGAAGCCGATACATCCCGAACCCTGCGGTGCTCATCAACGCGATTCCCGTTGTCGAGGCCCAAGCCAGTTCCGAGATCGAGAACATCGTCACGACGACCGACGAAATGTTTCAGTCGGACATTCAGGGTCTGGCGGGTGCAAACCCCGCAACGCGCGAGGCGCTGCGGTATCGCACGGCGCTCCGGGTCGGATTCGACTCGATCGGCCAGCGACCAATCTCGACGAGCACGGCAACCAGTATCTGTTCGGCAATCCTCGGTCACGAGACCGCGATTCGCACCGATGCCGGGACGTTCATCGGAAACCCGTTGACGAAAACCGTGACCTACACGCCTCCGACCGGTCGCGACAATCTGCTTCGGCTCATGTCGAACTGGGAGGACTACATTCATCGGCGCGACGAGGTCGACCCTCTCGTACGCCTCGCCATCGCCCACTATCAGTTCGAGGCGATTCACCCGTTCCCCGACGGTAACGGTCGAGCGGGTCGCATCCTCAACCTGTTGTTGCTCGCCGAGTGGGGTTTGCTCGAGTTGCCCGTGTTATATCTGTCGCGATACTTCATCGCCACGAAGTCGGAATACTACGAGCACCTCATGGGTGTAACCGCTCGCGGCGAATGGCACGAGTGGATTCTGTACTTCGTGCGTGGAGTCGAATCCACCGCGCAATCGGCGACGGCGACCGTCAACCGAATCCTGCGCGCGCATCTCGACGTTCAGGATCGAATCCGTGACGAGTTTGGGCCTGCTTATTCCGCGCTCGTAGAAGTTCTGTTCACGCAACCCTATTCGCGCATTCGTGACGTCGTCGCGGGTTGTCGAGTCAGTCGCCCGACCGCGACAAAGTGGCTCGACCGACTCGAGTCGATTGGAGTGTTGGAATCGCACCGAGTGGGTCGCGACAGGCTTTTTGTGAACCGCGCCTTTGTCGCGGCGCTGCACGGCGACGGTTAGCGGTTTTTGATCGTGATGTCCGCGATGGGCAGGCGCTCGGCTCGGAAGCTGTTGACGTTGTCTTTCGACGGATAGCCCATAGCGATCCCGCACAACAATTTATATTGCTTCGGCACATTGAATTCTTTCCGCACCGGGTCGGACCACACGGCAAGGGCACCTTGTGCGCAGGTGCCGAGCCCGCGGGCGTGCGCCGACAACATCAGGTTCTGCATGAACAGCCCCGCATCGGACACTGAATAGGTGGGAAGGCCCTTGTGGGTGAAGACGAAGAGCGCGACGGGGGCTCCGAACATGTCGAAGTTCCGTGCCCACTGTTCGTCACGACCGACCTTGTCGCCGCGCGCGACCCCGATGTGCGTGTAGAGGTCGCGACCGATCTTTTGGCTGCGCGGCTGGACATCCTTGGGATACGGTCGCCAGACCTGATAGTCGCTCGTCGGTAGCCCGTCCCGTTTCAGGAAAAACATCACCTTGTCCCACCACGAACCACGCAGCGCTCTGCCGGCAATCGCCCACCGGCGCTGCAACTCGGTCGAAATGCGATCGCGAACATCCCCCGTCGCCACCGCGACCATGTACGGGCGGGTGTTGGACCAGCTCGGGGCGGTCATCGCGTCGGTCAGGATTGCGTCGATGACGTCCTGCGGAACGGCTTTCGGCAGGAAGTCGCGAGTGCTGCGTCGTGACGCGAGAAGCGCGCTGAATATGGCGGAGTCCATACCGTCCATCTTTCCGCTATTTCAGTGAATCGTGGACGCCCCATGGGCAAACAGCAATCAACCCACAGGTTCGCTAATCACCGACACTGTGCCGCTGCCGTAGTTTGCGACATATGCCCGGTCACCGTTCGGGCGGAAGGCCACAATTGCAGGTCGAGTAATGCCCGTGAGTGAAATCTGGGTCCCCACCGCGCCGGTTGCAACCGTTATCACCGAGACCTTGTTGTCCCCGGTGGTTGTGACGTACGCCTGATCTCCAGTGGGACTGAAGGCTACTGACGTCGGGCCAGAATCGACAGGCATTGAAATGGGAGTTCCCAGTGCTCCGGTTGCAACGGTGATTACCGACACGGTGTC
>CAMDKN010000032.1 GCA_945901035.1 Gulosibacter massiliensis
AGAGCGACCGGCGTCGCGTCGTAGGGCGGAACCCAACCCTCGAGGATTGTGGAACCCGCGGTCGAGGGCATGTCGAGAGTACAGAGAACGTCCTTGACCGCGATGGGAACACCCGCGAGCGGGCTCAGGGCAACGCCGCCCGCCCGAGCCGCATCGACCTCGTCGGCGATGGTCAGAGCCGTGTCGGACACGTGCAGGAACGCTCCGAGGTCACCGTCGGTTTCGCTGATGCGATCAAGGTGCGCCTGGGTGAGCTCGACGCTCGAAATCTGCCGGGATTGAAGAAGTTCGGATTGTTCCGCCGCGCTGAGCCGGATGAGGTCGCTCACGCCTCCTCCCCCAAAATCGCCGTGACGCGAAAACGGGAGCCATCGTGATCCGGGGCGCCCGTGAGTGCCTGTTCCACCGTCAGTTCGTCCGAGACGACGTCGTCGCGCCAGACGTTCTCCATCGGAATCGGGTGCGACGTCGCGGGAACATCCGGCGTCGCGACCTCGGCGACTTTCGCAACCGCGTCGACAATCGCCGCGAGTTCACTCGTCAGAGTGGTGACCTCGTCGGGGGTCAGGGCAATTCGGGCAAGGTTCGCCAGGTGGCGAACGGTGTCCTCGGTGATGTCAGACATGGTTCTCCGTGCGTCGGGAATACCCCAATCCTACCGAGCGCATCGAGCCGAGCGATTGTCATCACGTGTTTCGAGAGGATAATGATGACATGCGAAAAATAGTCATCAGTCTTGTCCTCGCGGCGTCCATGGGGTTGATCAGTGGTTGCGCCGTTCCGACACCCACTCCGACTCCCAGCGCGCAATACAACCAGAACTGGGTCTTAGTGTCCGGGACCGACGATCAGGGGTACTGGGTGAAGGGAGATGAAGGCGCGACTCGCCTCACAATCGATAACGGTCAGGTTTCCGGTCAAATCTGCAATTCGTGGGGTGGCGACATTGCCATCGATGGATCCTCCGTGGCAATCACAGATCTTTACTCAACCGAAATGTATTGCACCGAACCTGAGGGGATTATGGACCGCGAGACGCGTTTCCTTAATGACATTTCTCTCGTCACGACAATTGAACTCGTTGATGGTTCCCTCCTCCTTTCGGGAGGCGGCGTCGACCTCAAATTTGTGGCCTACCACTAGCTATAGCCCTAGAGTCGCCGCAAATTCTTCCGCGGGGACGATGCGGATGCCGAGTTCGCGGGCTTTTGTTTCTTTGGAACCCGCACCCTCGCCCACAAAAACGATGCTTGTCTTGGCGCTGACGCTCGACGAAATCTTGCCCCCGGCTTGACGAACCGCCTCTTCCGCCCCATCGCGGGTGAAACCAGGCATGGTTCCAGTCACAACCACCGTCATCCCCGACAATGGCCCGTCAATCTGCTCGGCCGCTGCACCCGGTCCGGGATGACCTGTGATCGCGAACGGAACACCCGCCGCCCGCCAGCGCGTCACGATGTCGCGGTGCCACTCGACGGCGAGCCATTCGACGAGGCTCGTCGCGATAATCGCGCCAACACCATCAACCGCGGACAGTTCTTCGGGCGAGGCGGCCTCAATAGCGGCAAGCGAACCAAAATGCGCTGCGAGCGCCCGCGCCGCTACAGGACCGACGTGACGGATGTTGAGCGCAACCAAGAATCGCCACAAGTCCTTCGACTTCGCGTCCTCGAGACCCTTGATCAGTTTGAGCGCATCCTGCGACGGAACAAGTTCTTTCTTTACGGTCGCGCGGAACGGAGTCTGCGTGACCGGCTCGCCGGATTTTTCATTCAGTTTGGGCAGTCCCGTCTCGGCATCTTTGACCGACACCTCGATCGGGAACAGGTCGTCGATGGTCAGGTCGAACAGACCCGCCTCGCTCGACAGGGGTGGTGTCGTCGGGACGAGCGGTTGGGTCAGTGCCGCGGCCGTCACTTCACCAAGCCCCTCGATGTCCAGCGCGCCTCGGCTGCCGATGTGTTCGACCCGGCCGCGAACCTGCGCGGGGCAGTGCTCGGTGTTTGGGCACCGCAGGTCGATGTCGCCGTCCTTTGCGGGGGCCAGCCTCGCGCCACACTCGGGGCACTCCGTCGGCATGGCCCACGTGCGTTCGGATCCGTTGCGCAACTCGACGACGGGCCCGAGTATCTCGGGAATCACGTCTCCCGCTTTTCGCAGAACCACCGTGTCGCCAATCAACACGCCCTTCTGCACAACCACGTCCTGGTTGTGCAAGGTCGCCTGGCGCACCACCGAGCCCGCAACCGTCACCGGCTTCATCACCGCGTAGGGTGTTGCGCGACCGGTCCGACCCACCCCGACCACGATGTCGAGCAACACCGTGTTGACCTGCTCGGGCGGGTATTTGTAGGCGATCGCCCAGCGCGGCGCTCTCGACGTTGCACCCAGTTGCTCGTGTAGCGCCAAGTTGTCGACCTTGACGACTACTCCGTCAATCTCGTGTTCGATGTCGTGGCGGTGCTCGCCGTGGCGTTCGACGAACGCGACAGCCCCGGGGGCATCGTCGGTCACGATCCAGTGCGGCGACACCGGCATCCCCCACGACTTCACAAGGTCGTAAATCTCGGACTGGTTGGCCACGGGAGGGTTCTCCCACGCGCCGATTCCGTGGACATACAGGCTCAAGCGGCTGAGTCGATCGTGCATAAGGTCCAGTTGGCGCTCGTTCTTCGATTCCGCTTTCTGACGCAGACTCCCCGACGCGGCATTGCGCGGGTTGGCAAAGGTTTTCTCCCCCATCGACGCCTGACGGGCGTTGAGGTCATTGAACTCGACGGTTCGAAAGAACACCTCGCCGCGGATCTCGACGACCGGCGGATGCCCTGAGCCTGCAAGTTTCTGCGGAATCGAGGGAATGAGTGCGACGTTTTCGGTGACGTCCTCGCCGGTCGTGCCATCACCGCGGGTTGCCGCCTGGACGAGAACACCGTTTTCGTAACGCATGCTGAGGGCGAGGCCATCGATCTTGAGTTCGCAGAGCCATCGCAAAGAACGACCCGCATCGCGTTCCGTCTTGGCCATCCATTCGGTCAACTCGTCGACAGCAAAAACATTGTCGAGGCTGTACAGGCGTTCGAGGTGAACGACCGGAGCGAAGAGGTTCGAGTCCGAGCCGCCGCCAACACGCTGCGTAGGGCTGTCCTGGCTCTGCACCTCGGGGAATTCGCGTTCGATGCTGTCCAACCGGGACATGAGTTCGTCGTATTCCGCATCCGACACCAGCGATTGGCTGCGACCGTAATAGGCGTTCGCGTATTCGCCGATGCGGTCTCGTAATTCTGCCGCTTCGCGGTGCGCCTCGGCGGGACTCATTCCCGAAACGGGTCGGTCGTTTGTGGGTTCGGCGGGCACTCCCCAATTCTAGGAGCGCGAGCTCCTGAACCTCGAGAACGAGTTACTGGACGCCGAGGATGTCGACCACGAACAGAATCGTGTCCCCACCCTTGATGAGTTCACCCGAGCCGGCATCGCCGTAACCGAGATCACTCGGGATGATGACGACAACACGCGAGCCGATTTTCTGGCCGACCAGCGCGTCACGGAAGCCCGCAATGACCTCAGCGGTGCTGAAGGTTGCGGGCGATCCGCGGTCGAAGCTCGAGTCGAACACCGCTCCGGTGTTCCAGTTGACGCCCTCGTAGTTGACGACGACGGTGGCGCCCTCGGCGACGACGTCGCCCGCGCCTTGAATCAGGGTCGAGATTGCGTATTCGGTTGGAACCGCACCTTCGGGAATTGTCACCGTCGGGTTGCCGTCCGTGAACGTTACGTCGGGGAAGCCCTCGAGCGGTGCGACGGGTTCACCCGTTGCTTCGGCGAGAGGCTCGGCACCGATGCCGGTGACGTCGATGACGAAGACCAACGTGTCCTCAGGCCCCAGACCGGCTTGAGCCGCTTGGTCTCCGAATCCCTCGGCATTCGGGATAACCGCGACGATCCGTGTTCCGACAGTCGTGCAGGCAAGGGCCTTCGAGAGCCCCGCGAACGACGTCGCCGCCGTGTCAATGGGGTATGACAGTTCGCTGCCCTCGGTGTATTCCGACTTTTCGATTTCCTCGCCAGTGGTCCCGTTGTAGAGGGTGTAGTTCATCTTTACGGAGTCGCCATCCGCGGCGGCTTCGCCGGTGCCGGCGATGACGACCGAGCGTTCCGTCGTGGTTGCCGTGAGATTGCCGTCGATCGTCAGCGCCGGTGCGGCCCCGAATTCGCCTTCGACCTTTACCGCCGAGGACGCCGGTCCCGAGGGGATGCAGTTGTCACCACCCGCGGTTGAACAGCCCGCCACAGAGAGAGCGAGGAGGGACAGAGTGAGAGCGGACGCGATGCGCAACATGGTGGGCCTTTGACGTTATGGGAGTGCGCCAATCGCGCATATGCCCTCTAGTTTATGGTCGCGTCGGGCAGAACCGTGACGGATTCGATGAGAATCGGAAAGTTGACCGAGGCGCGCATCACGCACATCTCTTTCGCCTCGTTGTGCAGCCGTTCAACATCGGCTTCGCTCGCTGTGGTGGTGATCGTCGGACGCAATGTCACAGTCGTCATAGCCCCTTTGCCGCCGTGATACGCCATGGTCCCACGGGTTTCGTCGGCGTAATCCTCGATGTCGATGCCGGATTGGTGGGCGGCATACAGGAACGACAGCATGTGGCACTGCGCGATCGCGGCCATCAGAAGTTCTTCCGGATTCCACAGCCGAACGTCACCGCCGAAACCCTCCGCGGCGGACGCGACGAGCGCCGCGTGTTGGTCGGCCGTGAGGATGGACTCGTGGGAGTAGTCGCCCCCGATTTCTCGCGAGGACGGATGTGTTTTTCGCCAACGGAGGCGGATTTCAAAGTCGTGGTTCATGTTCGTTTCTCAGTTTAAGTTCCGACAACAACGGAGTACGCTATCGGTATGAACAGCGTAACCACGGATGTGACGCAAGAACGTCGCCTCGTCACCGAAATTCCCGGACCGAAATCACTCGCCCTTCACGAGCGCCGCAACAAAGTTGTTTCCGTCGGTGTTTCCGCCGCCTTCCCGGTCTACATTGACCGCGCCAAGGGAGCCATCCTGGTGGACGTCGATGGCAACCAGATCGTCGATCTCGGGGGCGGTATCGGAGTCAATACCATCGGTCATTCCAATGATGCGGTGACCGAGGCTGCCTACGAGCAGTCGCAGCGATTCACGCACACCTTTTTTGGGGTCAACGGATACGAGTCGTACATTCGCCTCTGCGAATTGCTCGCCCAGCACACCCCGGGCGACTTTGCCAAAAAGTCGGTTCTGCTCAACTCGGGCGCCGAGGCCGTCGAAAACGCGGTCAAGATTGCCCGCAAATACACCGGTCGCCCCGGCGTCGGTGTTCTCGACCACGGGTACCACGGCCGCACCAACCTCACGATGTCGATGAACTTCAAGGTGATGCCGTACGGGCTCGGGTTTGGACCTTTCGCCGGCGATGTTCACCACGCTCCGAATTCCTACCCGTTCCACGACAAGTTGTCGGGGGCTGAGGCTGCAGCTCGCACCATCTCGTGGCTCGACAAGCGCGCCGGCGCAACCGATTTGGCCTGCCTCGTGGTCGAGCCGATCCAGGGCGAGGGCGGATTCATCGTCCCCGCCGAGGGATATCTTCCCGCGCTCCAGAAGTGGTGTAACGACAACGGAATTGTCTATGTTTCGGACGAGGTCCAGTCGGGTATCGTGCGTACCGGTGCGTATTACGCCTCCGAGCACTTCGGTGTCGTCCCCGATCTAGTGACCACCGCAAAGGGCGTCGGTGGCGGATACGTCATCTCGGCAGTCACCGGTCGCGCGGAAATCATGGACGCGAGCCACGTCGGTGGCCTCGGCGGAACGTTCGGTGGAAACCCGATGTCGGCCGCAGCCGCTGTACAAGTTTTTGACGAGATCGAAAAACACGACCTCCTCGGTGAAGCCCAGCGAGTCGGCCGAGTCCTCGGTGGTGCACTTCGCGAGTTGCAGAAAAAGCACAACATCATCGGCGACGTCCGCGGAATCGGCGCGATGCAGGCCATCGAGTTCACCGAGCCCGGAACCGACACACCCCTCACGGATGTCGTCCCTTTCATCACCTCCTACGCGATCAAAAAGGGTCTGCTTCTCTTGTCGGCCGGGACCTACGCGAACGTCCTGCGTTTCCTTCCCGCCGTCGTCACGAGCGACGAGCTTCTGCTCGACGCCGTGGCCATCATCGACGAAGCCCTGTCCGCTCGATAATGTCCCCGCTCACGGTTGAGGGGTGCGTCGAACTCACCGCCCTCGACCGAAACGGATTGATTGAATCCCGCCACATCGGTGTGTTCGTCGTCATCGATCGGGACGGTTCCGTCATCGAATCGGGTGGCGACATTGACGCCACCATCTTCCCCCGTTCGACCATCAAGCCGTTCCAGGCGATCGCCGCTCTTCGAGCCGGGGCCGAACTCGCCGGGGTTGAACTGGTTCTCGCGAGCGCGAGTCACTGCGGGTCACAACGACACACGGACGCCGTCGCGGCCGTGTTGGCCGGAGACAATCTAGGCGCGGACGACCTGGGATGCCCGCCCGACTGGCCACTGGGATACAACGAAAAGGCCGAGCGAATTGCCCTCAACCAGGGGCCTCAGCGCATCACGATGAACTGTTCCGGGAAACACGCCGCGTTTTTGCGGGCGTGCGTCGCCAACGGTTGGGACACCGCGACCTATCTCGAACCGAATCATCCACTGCAGACACTCATTCGCGCGGTGGTGGAGGAATTCACGGGGACGACCGAACTGTGGCCGGCCGTCGATGGGTGCGGCGCGCCACTGTTCGGGATGAGCCTCCGCGCGCTGGGCACGGGCATCGCTCGGGTGACGGACGGTCATGACCCGGACGCCGGCCGGTTGGTCGACGCGATTCGCGGCAACGCGTGGGCGCTCGACGGAGTGGGTCGCGACAACACGCGCGTGATCGACGCAACCGATGCGATTGCCAAGATCGGCGCGGAAGGCGTTCTCATCATCGCCCGCGACGGTATCGCGGTCGCCATCAAATGTCTCGACGGCTCGCAGCGCGGAAACACCGTCGTCGCGGTGACCCTGTTGGCCCGCCACGGAGTAATCGACCGCGCTGTCGCGGAATCCCTGATCGACGAACTCGTCTCGCCGGTGATGGGAGGGTCCGAGATTGTCGGCCGCCTCACCGTCTCGGTCTAAGCCGCGAGCGACAACTTTCGTCGGCGAATTTCCCCGCCCACCTGCGTGATCAGAACCAGCAGAATCGCCAGGATGAAGACGGCTGATGCCAGCACGTTGGCCTCGGCGGGGATTCCCCTGGCGGCCGCCGTGTAAATAAAGGACGGCAAGGTGTTGACGGATCCGCGGTTGAAGTTCGTGATGATGAAATCGTCAAACGAGAGGGCGAACGCGAGCAATGCCGCCGCCGCAATTCCGGGAAAGAGCAAAGGGAAGGTGATTTTCCACCACACCTGCGAGGGGCGGGCGTACAAGTCGCGACCGGCCTCTTCGAGGCGCGGATCGATGCCTGCGACGCGCGCGCGCACGGTGACAACGACGAAGGAAATGCAGAACATGATGTGGGCCAGGATGACGGTGAGCATTCCCTTAGGCATACCGGCACTGAGGAACTGTGCCGCGAGACCAGCACCGAGGACGACCTCGGGGGTAGCCATCGGCATGAACAGCAACAGTGTGGTCGCCGCTCGCCCCTTGAATTTGTAACGCACGAGGGCGATGGCGATTGCGGTCCCGAGGGCCGTCGCAACGACCGTCGAGGTGACCGCGATGAGGATCGAGTTGCCGAAGGCTTCGCAGACCCCCTGCGCGTCGCACACGTTGAGCCAGTTGTTCAGTGTGAAACCGTTCCAGATGATGTTGGTTCGGTTCGAATCGTTGAACGAGAACAGGATGGTGTACACGATGGGAACCATCAAGTAGATGAGGGCGAGGATGCCGTAAAGCGGCAACAAAAGTTTCCCGAGTTTCACAGCAGGTCGTCCGTTCCACTCTTGTACACGTAGGCCGAGACGAGGACGAGAATCGCCGCCATCAAAATCAGCGACATGCTCGCGGCGTGCGGATAGTTCTGGAGGACAAGGAAGTTCGCCTCGATGACGTTACCCACCATCGTGGTAGAGGTACTCCCGAGGAAGTTCGCACTGGCGTTCACGTAATCGCCCGCCGCGGGAATGAACGTCAACAGTGTCCCCGAGATGATTCCGGGCATCGTCAGCGGCACCGTGATTTTCCGGAACGACGTGAACGGCCCCGCATAGAGGTCGGTCCCCGCTTCGAGCAAACGCAGGTCGAGGCGCTCGATGCTCGCGTACAGGGGCAGCGTCATGAACGGGATGAAGTTGTACGCCAAACCGAAAATCACGCTGATGGACGTGCCGGTGATAAACGCATCCTCGGGAATGATGGCGAGTGCCTTCATGGTCCCCACGATGAAGCCTTCGTCCGCCAACAGTTGTTTCCATGCCACCGTCCGCAGCAGGAACGAGATGAAGAACGGCGCAATGACGAGCACCAGCGCCAACGATTGCCACAACGGGTACGGGCGGAGGCGGACCCCGATGAAGTAGGCGAGCGGGTACCCGATGGCGAGGGCAATAAGGGTGGCCGTGGCCGCGTAGAAGAACGACCGAAGCGAGTGATCGCCGTACATCGAGAGGACTTCGGCGTAGTTTTCCCAGCGGAACGAGTTCACGTATTCGCCGATGAACGCCCCGGGAGGAGCGGTTTGGAACGAGGTGATGACGAGTGAAATCAGTGGGGTGATGAAGAACAGACCGAGATACACCAACCCGGGCAACAGCAAGAACCAGACCACGCGGCTCTTCTTTTGGACGGCGGGCTCGGCGGACACTCCCGAGGGTCCGTGGCCGAATGCGGTGAGGCTCATGGTTCGCTACTGCTTTGCGACCGCGAGCGCCCGGGTCGAGGCGTCGGACTCGACGAATTCCTCGGTGTCGAATGGAATGCCGAACGCAAATTCGGTCGCCCACGACAACCACACCGTAGATCCCGCGACCACGATGTCGCCGTCGTTCTGCTCGAACACCGCCATCGGCCTCACTCCAGGCACGTTTACGACGTACTGAGTCGACACACCCGTGAACGACGTGTCCACCACGGTTCCCGGCCCGAGGACGGTGCGGGACGACGACACGGCGGGTTCCTTGCGCGAGATCGCGATCTTCTCGGGTCGCACACCCACCGTGATTTGCCCCGAGGTGACCTTCGACCGGCTCGCGAGGACGTCGATTGTGCGATTCCCCACGGTCACGGAAAGCGTGTTCCCGTTCGTCTTCGCGACAACGCCGTCGAACAGATTCGATTGGCCGAGGAAGGTCGCGACAAACCGGGTTGCGGGCAGTTCGTAGAGTTCCGCGGGCGGTCCCATCTGTTCGATGCGTCCCTTATTCATGACCGCGACCGTGTCCGCCATCGTCATGGCTTCTTCCTGGTCGTGGGTGACGTGCAAGAACGTGAGACCGACTTCGGACTGAATCGCCTTGAGCTCGATTTGCATCTGCCGACGCAGTTTGAGGTCGAGCGCACCGAGGGGTTCGTCCAACAAGAGCAACGCGGGACGGTTGACGACGGCGCGTGCCAGCGCAACACGCTGTTGCTGTCCACCGGAGAGTTGAGTCGGCTTTCGGTCCGAGGCGTGATCCAGTTCGACCAATTGGAGCGCTTCGTGAGCGAGTCGAATCGCGTCTTTCACTCCCCGTTGCTTCAAACCAAAGGCGACGTTCTCGAGCACGCTCATGTGCGGGAACAACGCGTAGGACTGAAACACCGTGTTGGTCGGGCGATTATGCGGTTTGATGTTGGACACGTCTTTCCCGCCCAACAGAATCTTGCCCGCCGTCGGTTCCTCGAGCCCCGAGATCAGGCGCAGCGTCGTCGTTTTGCCACAACCGGACGGGCCGAGCAGGGCGAAAAATGACCCCGCCGGTACCGTGAAACTCACGTTGTCCACGGCGGTGAATCCGGGGAACTGCTTGGTCACACCAACCAGTTCGAGGTCAGCGCCGCCCGTTGCGAAATCGCTCTGTTGCTTAGCCACGTCACACTATTTCTTCGCGTTGCCGCGATTAGCCGAGAATAATGGCCTGGAAAGCCGCTTGGAATTCGTTTTCCTCGGCATCCGACAGCGATCGGAAGATGTGCACTTGCGCGAGCGTCTCGTCGTTCGGGAAAATCAACTGGTTTTCCGCGAGAGCCGGATCAATCTTGACGGCTTCCTCGTACGCTCCCTGGACGGGGGTGACGTAGTTGACCCACGCCGCGACCTGTGCCGCAATCGCGGGGTCGTAGTACCAGTTGATGAGCTTCTCGGCGTTGGTCTTGCGGGGGCTTCCGATCGGAATCATGAACGTGTCGTTCCAGAACGTTCCGCCCGAGTCGGGCAACACGAA